>SHYW01000136.1 GCA_009692615.1 Deltaproteobacteria bacterium
GCATCCTGGCTCACTTTCGTCGACAATTGGGATGCCAACTGGCGCGCGACTGTAAATAGTATGCCGACGGCGATAGCTTTGACCTTCGGCAGCTACAAGGCAGTATTTTTGCCGGCCGGGAAAACCAAAGTAGTGTTTGAGTATCGGCCACCGCTGATTCCGTGAGTTTGATTGATGGCTAACCAGAAAAAACCTCGAGTCCTCGTCTTCATCGTCGCCTACAACGCCGAGGAGACGATCAAGAGCGTGCTGTCGCGCATTCCCACGAGCTTAGCCAATGACTACGAAGTCGAGATACTCGCCATCGACGATTCGTCCCGCGACCGTACGTTTGAAGTCGGGCAAAGCATTAAAGCCGCCGGCTCCCTGGCTTTTCCCCTCCACGTGCTTTTCAATCCTAAGAACCAGGGCTACGGCGGCAATCAGAAAATCGGTTATCATTACGCCATCACACGGGGCTTCGATTTCGTCGCGCTGGTTCATGGCGACGGTCAATACGCGCCGGAAGCGTTGCCGGAGTTGTTGCAACCCTTGAGAGACGGCAGTGCCGACGCCGTGTTCGGTTCGCGCATGCTCGACCGCGGCGCGGCGCGCCAGGGCGGCATGCCGCTGTATAAATATCTCGGCAATAAAATTCTCACCGGGTTTCAAAACCGCTTGCTGCGCACCGATTTCAGCGAGTTTCATTCCGGCTACCGGATTTATTCCATCGCCGCGCTTAAACAAATACCCTTCGACCGCAACACCAACGATTTTCACTTCGACACGGAAATTATCATTCAACTAATCAAAGCCCGCCAGCGCATCCGCGAGCTGCCGATCCCGACCTACTATGGCGATGAGATTTGCCATGTGAACGGCCTGAAGTACGCCTGGGACGTCGCCAAAGCGACGCTCAAATCACGCGCTCACGAGTTGAGCATCTTTTACGATAGCAAGTTTGACTGCGGGCCGGAAAGTAAATCGAACAGCTACTATGAGCTGAAAGTCGGTTACGATAGCACGCACACGGCGACACTCGATATCATCCCGAAGGGGGCCAAAGTGCTCGATCTCGGCTGCGCCGGCGGCTACGTGAGCGCGCTGCTACAGAAAGAACGGGGCTGCCAGATCACCGCGGTGGACAAGTTCCCGCTGGCGGCGAATGTCAAATTGCACCGCTTCATCCAGCAAGACCTTAACGTGGGTTTGCCCGAGGTGCCGTTTGCCGACTACGACTACGTGCTGCTGCTCGACGTGATCGAGCATTTGGCTGCGCCCGAAGCGTTTGTCGACCGGCTGCGCGACTCGATGAAATACTGCACCACAACCAAGCTAATCATCAGTACGCCCAACATCGGTTTCTTTGTCATGCGCGCGATGATGCTGCTCGGGCAGTTCAATTACGGCAAGCGGGGCATACTCGACATGACCCATAGCCGGTTGTTTACTTTTTCATCGCTGCGCCAATTGCTCGAACAGCGCGGCTTTCAAGTCAACTCGTCGCGCGGGCTCCCTGCGCCATATCCGGCGGCGCTGGGAGATAACGCTCTCAGCCGTTTCTTGTTGGCCATGAATAACTTCGGCTTGCGGCTGTTGCCTGGTTTATTCTCGTATCAAATCCTTTTTCAAGTCGAGGTCCAGCCGTCTCTGGAAATCCTTTTGCAGCGCGCCATCGACGAGTCCTCAACTCGCGCGCGGCATGCGGTGAAATAATGTCGGAACACTCTGTCCTTGCGAAAAACGGCATGGTGGCGTCGAGCCAGCCGTTGGCGACATTGGCCGGAGTTGAAATACTCATGCGCGGTGGCAATGCCATCGACGCGGCGATTGCCACCGCGGCCACGCTTGGTGTCGTCGAGCCGTCTTCCATCGGCATCGGCGGCGACGCGTTTTGCCTATTTTACTCAGCCAAAGACAAGTCGATCAAAGCGCTCGACGCCAGCGGGCGTTCACCGTATGCGGCTAGTTTGGCTTTCTGCGGTAAAAATAACTTTGCCGAAATGCCCCAACGCGGCATTCATTCGGTAACGGTACCAGGCGCGGTGCATGGCTGGGCGACGCTGCTCGATTCTCATGGCACAAAAAAACTATCTGAAGTTCTCCAAGCGGCGATTCGCCATGCGGAAGAAGGTTTTCCGGTTGCCGAGTTGACCGCGCAGCAATGGCATGAATCCGAAGCGCGACTGAAAGCTGACGAAGGCGCGGCGATCAATTATCTTATCGACGGCCGCACGCCGAAGGCTGGCGAGATTTTTCGCAATCCGCGCATGGCTGCGACGTTGAAACGGATCGCCGCGGAGGGCGCGGATTACTATTACAAAGGCGAGATTGCCGCCCAACTCGTGCGCTGCTCGGAGAAACTCGGCGGGCTGTTTACGCGCAAGGATTTTGCCGATCATCGCTCCGATTGGGTGGAACCGATCTCGGCAAACTATCGCGGCTTCGATATTTTTGAAATGCCGCCGACCACCCAGGGCTTCGTCGCGCTGGAGATGCTGAAGATTCTCGAAGCCTTCGATCTCAAAACAATGGGAGCGAATTCCGCCGAGGCGCTGCACGCGATGATCGAAGCGAAGAAGTTGGCGTTCGCCGACCGCGATCGGCATCTCGCTGACCGCGACTTCATGAGGGTCGATGTGCGCGAATTGTTTGCCGCTCGGAGGGCGGAGCAGCTGCACGGATTCATTCATATGGATCGTGCCGCCGGCGAATATCCCAATGTTCCCAGCGGCACCGACACAGAGTATGTTGCCGCTGCGGATCGCGATGGCAATCTAGTCTCGTTCATCCAAAGCAACTTCATGGGTTTCGGTTCCGGTGTGGTCGAGCCGGAGACTGGCATAATCTTGCAGAATCGCGGCCACCTGTTTTCACTCGATGAAAATCATCCCAACTGCATTGGCCCGCATAAGCGTTGCGTGCACACGCTGATGCCCGGCATGATTTTAAAGAATGGCAAGCCGTACGCTGCGCTCGGCTTGAAAGGCGGCCATGTGCAACCGCAGGTGCAGGTGCAATTGATTTCCAACTTGATCGATCACGGCATGACGCCGCAGCAGGCGATTTCCGCCGCGCGCTTTAATCATATCGATGGATTTAAAGTTGGGCTGGAGCCGGAAGTTCCGCCGAGCGTGAAAGAAGAATTGACACGCCGCGGCCATCAAGTTGTTGGCGGCAATCCGGAGAGCTTCGGCGGCGCGCATATGATTCTCGTTCACCCCGAGTCCGGCGCTTTCGTCGGCGGCTCCGACCCGCGCAAGGGCGGCTGCGCTCTGGGATTCTGATTTGGACCCTCACCCCAACTCTCTCCCATCGGAATGGGCGAGGGAGTAATGAAGGACGCCACCACAATCGAAGGCGCATTGATCTTTTCCCTCGCCCACGAAGTGGGAGAGGGCTAGGGTGAGGGCGATTCACTGGCTTTCACACTCGAAATCACATATCACCACTGACAGGAATTCACTCGAGGAGTTTTTCTTATGGGCTACTACAAAGATTTGCGCGAACATATAGCGGCGCTCGATAAGGCTGGGCTGCTGGTCAAAATCGACGAGCAGATCAACAAGGACACGGAACTCATGCCGCTGGTGCGCTGGCAATTTCGCGGGCTGGCGGAGGAAGAGCGGCGCGCGTTCATGTTTACCAACGTGATCGACGCCAAGGGGCGCAAGTACGATATTCCCGTGGTCGTCGGCACCCTGGCGGCGACGCGGCAAATATACGGTTTCGGTTTGCAATGCGCGCCGGAAGAAATCGTCGATCGCTGGAATCACGCGCAGTCAAATCCGATCCCGCCGAAGATTGTCGAAAAGGCGCCAGTGCATGAAGAGATTCACATCGGCGATTCGCTGATGGAGCATGGCGCCTTGGGTGAATTCCCCGTGCCGATTTCCACTCCGGGTTACGATTGCGGGCCTTTCACCACGGCCTCCCATTGGTTCACCAAAGATCCCGAGACCGGGCTGATCAATGTCGGCAATTATCGCGGCCATATCAAAAGCCCGACGCGCACCGGCGTGTTTCTGAGCTCGAGCAATCACGGCGGATATCATTGGCGCAAGTGCAAAGAGCGCGGCATTCCACTGCAAGCCGCGCTGGTGATCGGCGCGCCGCCCTGCGTCGCCTACACCGCGCCGTCGCGGATTCCTTTCAGTGTGAGTGAGCTCGACGTCGCCGGCGGTTTGGCCGGCGCGGCCATCGAAGTGGTGAAATGCAAAACCAATGACATTCTCGTCCCAGCCCATGCCGAGATCGTCATCGAGGGCGAAATCTCCACCGAGTTTCTCGAGCCCGAAGCGCCGTTCGGCGAATCCACCGGATACATCGCCGAGAAATTATTGAATCCTTACTTCGACGTGAAGTGCATCACGCATCGGAAAAATCCGATCCTGGCGACGATCATCAGCCAGATGCCGCCGAGCGAGTCGAGCGTCATGCGCCAAGTTGCCGCCGAGGGAAACTATCTGCGTTTCCTGCGCGATCAGTGCAACATTCCCGGCATTATCGAAGTCGCCTTTCACAGCATCGCCGTGCGCCAGATCTGCGTCATCAAGATGAAGAAGATCAATCAAGCTCACGTCTGGCAGGCGCTGCACAGCATGGTCGGCTACAATCCCGCCACCGGCAAGATGGTCATCGCCGTCGATGAGGATATCAATCCGCGCAATCTCGATTCGCTGTTCTGGGCGATGGCGTTCCGTATGCAGCCGCACCGCGACGTTCTCATCATCCGCAACCGCACGCCGCAGATGGACCCGTCGGTGTTTCCTCCGGGGCATGAGCAGGGATTGTCCGTCGACGAGATCGCCGGTTCTTCGGCGATGCTGATGGACGCGACGCGCAAGTGGGCCTACCCGCCGGTGTCGTTGCCGAAAAAAGAATATATGGAACGCGCCAAGGTGTTGTGGGAGCGTTTAGAGTTGCCGAAGTTGAAACCGCAGGACCCATGGCATGGCTACGATTTAGGTTTATGGTCGGACGAAGATGAAGCCGACGCCCAGGCGGCGGTGAAGGGCGACCATTATGCGACGGGCGAGAAGAGAGCGCAGCAGCGGGTCAGGGTGACGAAACTCTAAGTCCGCGCCCGTTTAAGCTCCGCTCCACCCTTTACGTGTGACGGTGATGCCGGGAAAGGCGATGAGAGGTATGAGTTGGGCGTTACATCTGAAGCATCTACTCGCGTTGGCTCTGGCGCTTCTCGCTGCGCCGGTCATGTCCCAATCGTTTGAGGAGAGGACAGCCGGCATCATCGGCATTCTGCCGCTGCCCGAAGTATTCGGCGGCGGAGCATGTGACCGCTTCGAGCCACGAGACATCCCGATCTTCCGATCGCCGGCAAGCGGCCGCCCGTTTGGCAAGATTTATGTGGCGAAGTACTGGATATTTCCGCAGGAAGGCGGCTGCGAAGGGCTCGTTGTGCAATCGGGACTACGGATTCGGTGGCGAATGGTGGCGAACTACCGACGATGGAGTTCGGCTACGAGCAGCCTGGTGCGATCGTACTGAGGCGAAGCAATTCCTGGTTCGAGATCGCGCTAAGCAAGGGAACGGGCTGGGTGAGAGTAAAAGATGTTGGGCGCTTCTTGCCGGTGGAAAAATTGTTGGAGGGTGGGCCTTATCTTCTGACGGGCGCCCCAATCCCGCTGCACACGAGGCCCGGTGATCTCGCACCGCTACGAGTTCCGGTCACTCGCACCGAAGTGAATCTAAGAGTAAACGTGCGGGCGTTCAAGCGTGTCGCTGGCGTGCTTTGGGTACAGGTCGAATCATTGAGCGTCAACCCATGCAACGAAGAAGAAAAAGTTCCGGCGGGTCCAATCTCCGGTTGGCTTCCGTTTCACGACGCCAAGGGGCAGCCTTCGGTGTGGTTCTCGCCACGCGGCTGCTAGTCGTGGTGACGCCAATCGTAATCGAGCCGACCGGGCCAGGAGCGGCGCTCCGCTTGCCGTTGGCCGGCGGCTCATGGGGGACGTTATGCGGTCGATTTTCCCACGTTAATCCGAGTAGTTAATAAAGCTATTCACGGCGTGAATGATAATCATTCACGCCGTGAATAATTTGCACAACCGGTTTTCTCTGAATCTCACGGCTAATCGAGGACTATTTCCCGCCTAACTCTTTCAACGCTTCTTCCGCCAGCGAACTATCGACGATCATCTGCGGCGTGATCGTCGAGGGAATGTTTTTGGCGTCTTTTTCGATTTGCAGCAGGATGTCGACGCCGTCCAAAGGGACGCGGCCGTCGCGGCTAAAGGCGTTGGCGACGGCGTCGTAGGAGTCGCGGGCGAGTTTTTCGTCCATGTTGAAACGCTTGCGGATCACTTCGACGGTGCCGGCGGGATTGCCTTGAATGAATCGCAGCGCTTCGATCTCCCCCTTCAAAAGTTTCTTCACCTGCGCGCGGTTATTTTTAATTCTTTCGAGGGTCGTGCCCAGGCCGGAAAACGGGATGACCACATGGTCGGCGGTTTGCGCCAGGATCGGAAAGCCCTCGCGTTTGGCCTGCACGGAAAAGGGCGGCGCGACGACGATGGCGTCGACCCGGCCCATTTTGAAGGTATCGTACATCAGTTTTTCTTCGCCGATGGCGAGGATCTTCACGTCCTTGTCGATGTCGAGGCCGAATTGGCGCAGCGTCATGCGCGTGCTGACGTGATTAGTGCCGCCGATGGAGGTCAGCCCGATCACCGCGCCTTTCAAATCTTTAATGCTCTTAAATTTGTTCTGGCCGATGATGCTGAAGAATGGCGCCTTGATGCTGGTTGAAATCGCCCGCACTGGCAGATTGCGCGCCGCCGAGCGGATGATCGAACCGATCAGTTCGGCGTAGTCGATGTCGCCGCCGAGCAGCGCCGCCATGGCGATGTTGGGGCGCATGACGATGATCTCGACTTCGGTGCCATGTTTGAGATAGAGACCGCGGTCTTTGGCGATAAACGGAACTAGAAATGCCATTGAACTTGTCGCGATGGCGATGCGGACTTTTTCCGTTTGAATCTTTTCTTGCGCATGTAGCGGCACTGAAGCGAACAATGCCAGTGCGGTGACGATCCAACTAATTTTGCCAAACATGCTTGCCGACTCCTGAGTGATTATATTTCGTTCTTCGGCGCGCGACCGTAGAGTTTGTCGACGAAGCCGGACTTTCTGATTTCTTCGATCAAAGTCGTATCCATCAAGCTGGCGGCTTTGACGTTCTTGGCATTGGGATGGCCGAGGGAGTCGAGGGCGGTTTGCACGCCGGCGAGCTCGGGGATCGGATATTCGCGTATGCTGAAGTTCAACCGAGTGTAAATATCTTTGGCCACCGCGGGATCTTTGATGCCTTCCTCTTCGAGAATCGAATAGACCAGTTTGGGTTTGGTTTTGAAAACGTAAATACCTTCGATGTAAGCCATGACGATGCGTTTGGCGGTGTCGCGCTGGTTCCGAATCAGGGCCGCCGGCACGGTGACGCCGAAGCGGGCAAAGTCGAGGGGCAACTCGGAGAGATCGGCGAAGGCGCGGCAGCAACCGCTGGCTAAGACCTTGTGTATGCCTTCCGGACTGACCAGCGCGGCATCGACATGACCCGCGAGTAAAGCCGACATGCGCGTCGGCGTGTTGCCCGATTGGAATAGCAGGACATCTTTTTCTGGGTCGAGTTTCCAGGTGCGCAGCACCATGCGGGTGGTCAAATCGGAAGCCGAGCCGAAGCGGCTGACGGCGATTTTTTTGCCTTTGAGATCTTCGTTCTTGACGATGTTCTTGCGCGTTACAAAAATATGTTCGAGGCGATTGATGTTGACGGTGATGACGCGGGTCTCCATGGCGCCGGACACCGGCAAGCTCAACATCTCGGGAACGCCGGAGTCCGATACCACGATGTTGCCGCCGAGCATCGCTTGGGTCAGGATATTGCCGCTGTTGAAATAAATCGATTTAACGTTGAGGCCGTGTTTCTCCCAGATATGTTCCTTCTCCATCACCCGGCGCAGATCCGAGCTGATGCCC
Organism: Deltaproteobacteria bacterium; assembly: GCA_009692615.1. Classification (NCBI taxonomy): domain Bacteria; kingdom Pseudomonadati; phylum Myxococcota; class Myxococcia; species Deltaproteobacteria bacterium. The sequence continues at coordinate 7,975 of SHYW01000136.1, forward strand.
GAGCCGCTGTAGCCAAGCATGATTTGATTCGATTGAGCGTGGACGGCGGGGTCGTTCACGCTCATGGCCAGTATCGCGGTCAGTATCGCAGTGCGCAAATTCAAATAAAGCTCCTTCGATCGAGATTGACTAGCTCGCCCGCCCGTACAGTTTATCGATAAAGCCAGATTTTTTGATCTCTTCCAAGAGACTGGTGTCCATCAGCTGGGCCGGCTTGGTGGTTTTAGCATTGGGATGAGTCAGGGTGTCGAGTGCATTCTGAATGCCGCCGGTCTCGGGCACGGGAAATTCGCGAAAGCTTTTCGATTCGCGCTCGTAGAGATCTTTTTGCACGGCCAGTTCTTTGATGCCGGCGTCTTCCATGATGCCGTAGACAAGCCTGGGGCGGGTTTTAAATAGATAGATTCCTTCGACATACGCCATCAGCATGCGGCGCACCATATCGCGCTGGGTTTTGATCAGCACGGTTGGAATCATGACGCCAAAGCGCGCGTAGTCCAGCGGCAATTCGGAAAGATCGGCGAGGACGCGGCAGCAACCGTTGGCCAGGACTTTGTGTAAAACATCCGGCGCAATCAGCGCGGCGTCGACATGGCCGGCCACCAGCGCGGTCATGCGCGTCGGCGTGTTGCCGGATTGCAATATCGTTACTTCCTTGTCCGGATCGATCTTCCACGACTTCAAAACCATGCGTGTCACGGTGTCGGAGGCCGAGCCGATGCGGCTGATGGCGAGCCGTTTGCCTTTGAGTTCTTCCGGCTTGGTGATGTTTTTGCGGACGATAAAGACATGTTCGATCTTGTTGATGGTGACGGTGACGAGTTTTAGATCGAGCACGCCCGACACTGCCAGGTTCAACATGCCCGGCACTTCGGATTCCGAGCCGGCGATGTTGCCGCCGGCCAGCGCTTGGGTCAAGACGCCGCCGCTGCTGAAGTAAACGTTCTTGACGTTCAGGCCATACTTCTCCCAAAACCTTTCGCGCTCGATAATCCGGCGCAAATTGCCCAGCGATCCGGCGCCGCCGCTATGGCCGAGGATGACGCTTTGCGGCGGCGCTTGCGCCATGGCGAGATTCGGCGCGGCAATAAGCGAGAAGAGGCTAAGTGCGATAGCAAGCGCTGTCATCATCGTCACACTCCTTGCGAGCTTGGTTAGAGGCTTGGCGTCATCCAAAAAATTAGTGAGCCCGCCCGATCATCTCTTTCAGCAGGGCCGGATACTTTTTGTCGAGTTCAACCTTCAGTTGATCGGTAACGGCATTCACCGGCGGAAATTTATCTATCCATTCATAGGGCCGCGTCGCATCGATGATCGCCCGCGAGTTGAAACCTTTGCGTTCGCGCGGAATCGCCGGGTCCAGCGGGCCGCTCCAGCAGCGGCGCAGGATGTCGATGTTCTCCGGTTCGGAGCGCGTGCCGATGGCCCAGATGACGTCGTTGGGATTGTAGATGTCGACATCGTCGTCGACGACAACAACATAGCGGCCGAGATAAGCGCCGGCGCGGCATTGACTGGCGATCAGCGCGGCTTGCTTGGCGTGGCCAGGGTAGCGTTGCTTGATTTTCACCATGGAAAAAAATCGGTAGGCGGCGGGATGGAGCCATACGCCTTGAACGTCGGGCACACCGGCGTCTTCGAGGGCATTCCAGACCAATGCTGAACGTTGAATCGAACGGTGAAATCCTTGGCCCGCCGAGGGACGCAGCGGCGGCTCGCCGCAGAGAATCGGTTTGTTTCGATAATAGAGCGCCTTGACGCGCACCACCGGTTCTGGCCGCGTCGCGCTGGCGTAATAGCCAGGCCATTCGCCGAACGGTCCTTCGGGGAGATCGTCACCTGGAACCATCTCGCCTTCGATGGCGATTTCGGAATAGGCGGGGATCGGCAAGCCGGTCAGCGGTCCGCGCACCAGTTGAATCGGCTCGCCGATGACGCCGCCGGCGTAGTCGAACTCGCTCATTTTGTTGGGCACGTCGGAACAACCGGCGAGAAACAAAATCGGATGATGACCGAAGGACATAACCACGGGGCAGGGTTGGCCGGCGTCGAAATATTTTTGCCGCTGGACGCGGCCATGTTTTCCCGGCGAGATGTAAAGCGCGACGGCGTCTTTGCCCTGGAGCATGACGCGGTAAGTGCCGGCGTTGATCCAATGCTCTTCGGGATCCTCGGTGATGACCAGATCGTCGGTGCCGATGTAACGGCCGCCGTCCTCTTCATGCCAGCGCGGAATCGGGAAGGCTTCGAGATCGATATTGTTTTCGACGTGGTTTTCAAATATCGGCGCGTCTTTGACGAACTGTGCCGGCACCGGCTCGAAGTTGCGAATTTTTTTTCGCCAGGCTTGAATGAAATCGGTGAGCCCTAAATTCGGGTCGGTGCCCATGGCGATGGCCAACCGCGGCAAGGTGTCGATCTGGCTGCACAGAATCTCCATGTCCTGGCGCCCACCGGGAATTTTCTCGAACAACATCGCCGGCGGATGGGCGCTGCGCTCGAGAATCATCTCGACCAAGCCGCCGAGATCTTTGTCCCAGGGAATATTTTCGATGCGGCGCAGCTCGCCGATCTTTTCCACCTCGTTTAAGAAGGCGCGCAAATCGTGGTTGGATGGGGTCATGGGTTCTTACCTGATGCGATCATGGGCGCAATGCATTGCGCCCAGCTTCATGGTGCTAATTCCACCGCCGCCCGGTGCATGACGCCGTAGAGATCGACGGCGGCGGTGGCGCAGTATTCTAAATTGAAACCTTCGCGGCAGTCGGCGTAGCCGTCTTCCAAGATGCGCTGCATGACCAATTTATTAAAGCTGCCGTGGCCCATGACGCCGTCTTCGTGCTCTTTCAAGTCGGCCTCTTCGTGGGTGGAGAAATAAACCGCTTGCTGTTTGGTGAAGCCGTATTTCTGCGTTAACGTTCGAAACCACATGGCGGCCCAATGACCGATGGGTTCTTCGGTCAACATCGAGAACCACCACTCGGCGACGGTGCCTTCCCACATCAGTTGCCGTTTGAAGTCGAGAATCGCCCGGCACTCGGGCAGCATAGGTTGACGCAGGATTTCGTCTTTCGTCAAGCCGAGCGCTTCCGCGGTTTGGAGCATGACCAGCACATGACCCGGCGGTTTGGGGTGGATGAACTCGTCGGCGATCTTGACGCCGAGCGGCGCCATTAGATCGGCATGGCGTTTAAAAAAGCCGATGTGCTTGTGATAGGAGACCGCGACTAAGGTGTTGATCTCGACGGTGAAGTTACCCCAGTTTTTGAAAAATAACTTGATCGCTGGCAGCGGCAAGCTACCTTCGAGAAACTGGCTCATGAATGGACCGTTGGTTACGCGCTCTTTCCAGCGCTGAATAACTTTGCGGTTCAATGCATCGATGTAAGCCTTGGCGTCGTCAGGAGCCATTTTGACACCGAGCTTGGGAGTAGCATTGCTCATCAAAGGTTCCTTGCGTGATAGCTTGGATCGTGGGGAGCCCTTCGACGCGCTCAGGGCGAACGGACAAAATCCGCGGCATCCGGGATCTTCCGTTGGTGCTGAGTTCGTCGAAGCATGAACGTCTTAGGTTCGATATAGATTGTCGATAAAACCGCTGTCATCGATTTTTCGTAGATGATGAAAATCCCAGAGCGCCATGGGGTCGCATTTTCCCGCGTCTTTGTTTTGTTCGATGGCGATTTCATAAACGTTGGAGATCGCCGGCAGGGTCGCGTAGGGTTTGGCCTGCAAGATCCGTTTCAGGTCTTCGTACAGATGGGTCGCGCTTTCCTCGTCGAGGACGCCTTCGGCGGTGTATTTATCTTTGATGATCTTGATGGATTCGGCGCGGTGGGTTTTGAAGTAGGCGATGCCTTCGCAAATGCCGCGGAGCATTTTGTCGACGATGTCGGGATGCTTTTCGACGAACATCGAGCTGCTCGATACGGTGGTGAACCACACCATCGGCAAGAACGACACGTCGATAACTTTCAAGCCGGCGCGCTTAGAAAGAATATCCGCCGGCGGCGTGACGAAGGCGGCGTCGGCTTCACCGTCGCGCACCGCTTCCCAGTGAAATTTGCTGCCTTTGGTTTTCTCGACGTGACAGTCGTTGAGCAGGCCGGCTTGCTTGATGAACAGCCAGGTATTCAAACCTGGATGATTGCCCTTGGTGGCGACTTTCTTGCCCTTGAGGTCGCTGAGCTTGTTGATGCCCGAATCGGCGCGCACGATCATGCGATGATTGAGCAGGCTCACGGTCTGGCCCAAGTAAACCCATTTGTCGCCGCTGGGCCGGCGGATGTAGGGCGATAAATGATTGCCGCCGACGAATTCGACGCTGCCGTTGGCGACGTTGGCGTGGGAGTCCGCCGAGGTGATTTCGTAATCGTAATTGACTTCTAAGCCATGCTTCGCCCAGGAGCCCGATTCATGCACGACATGCAGAAACGGCAAGTGGCTGTCCGAACGGTAGGGGAAATTTACTTTGTCCATGACGCGATCCTCCTTATTTGTGCTGACAATATTTGTTGTCCGCGCCGGCGTCAACCGCCAGCCGGGTTGATCGGCAAAATCGAAGGGTGATATAGCATAGCCTTCACGTTCTCCGAAATGTTGATAATATGATGCCGTTCAATTTCATTGGGTTAAAACTTTCTCGCCGCTATGCGATTCCTTTGTGCAGCGCAAGCCAGGGGCGCAGCTGTGCGCGTGGGATATTTTTTGTTTGCGCAGTTTTGTCGTTGGCGTTTGCCACGCCATCATGGTCCGCGACGCCGACGGCGGAAGAGCACAACGAGCGCGGCGTCAACGCTTTTCAACGCGGCTGTTGCAGCAAAGTGATTATGTCAGGGGTTAACGGCAACGTAATTATGTCAGGGTGGAAGGATGACAACCCTGACAATGAAAGACGAGAAACGACTAGACGTAATTCAACGAGTATATCGCAGCGAGATCACCGTGGTTGAGGCCGCAC
>SHYW01000137.1 GCA_009692615.1 Deltaproteobacteria bacterium
GATCCATAGCTGCCGCGATTTGGCGCTTTGTTTTCCCGGCTTGGCTAAGTCGGCAAAGCGTACAGCGCTCTTCAAGCGAAAACTGTTGATACTTTTGTCCCATAGCAACACCTTATCCCAATAGTGTTGCACTTCGCTTGTGAATCTAGAGCATCCATCTTCATCCTCACTGCGTCAAAAACCTGGATACCGTCCTGCGCCGGTATGACGGAAAGAACGTCACGTTCGAGTCAACAAATTCAACAACTCGAAGGGGCCGACAATTTGGAAACTTCGTGTACTTCTTAGTGAAAACAGCTATATCAGCTAATCTTCCGCACTAGCATGATGCCGTCGCGCACCGGCAGCAGGACGTTTTCCACGCGGGGATCGTTGCGGATGCGTTTGTTGAGCGCGTCCACCGCGGCGGTGCGCGGATCGGTGGGATTCAACACTCTGCCACCGAGCAACATATTGTCGAGAACGATCAAACCGCGCGGACGCGTCAGTTCGAGACAGTGATCGTAGTAGGCGCCGTAGTTTTCTTTGTCGGCGTCGATGAAGCAAATATCGAACGGACCCCAGACTGTTTTTAATGACTCCAGCGCAGGTCCGAGTTTGATTTCGATCTTATGGCCGTGGGGGCTTTCGGCAAAATAGCGCTTGGCGATCTCGGCGGTTTCCGGATTGATATCGCAGCTCACCACGCGGCCGTCTTTAGGCAGCGCCTCGGCCCACGCCAGCGCGCTGTAGCCGGTGTACATGCCGATCTCGAGGATGCGCCGCGCGCCGGTGATGCTCGCGAGCATTTTCAAAAATTGCCCTTCGAGAGCGCCGACCATCATCTTGTGGCTGTGCATCTTCGAATAGGTTTCCACCCACAGCTTGTCATGCAGCGCCGAGAGCGGCTTACTGCAGCGTTCCGCGTAGTCTTCAATACCTATCGGCCGAACATCAAGCATCTAAGTCCTACCAATCCGACTCTTCCTAACTCACTAAATCACTAACCCCTATGACCCCGTCAGCCGCATGCCGCCGTCCACCGGCAAGATCGCCGCGGTCACCATCGACGCTTCATCCGACGCTAAATACACCGCCGCGTAGGCGACATCTTCCGGTTCGCCGATCCGGCCAATCGGCACGCGGGTTTTGTAGCGCGCCAATTTTTCCGGCGTCGAAGTATCGACCATCGGCGTGCGTGTCGGTCCTGGGCAAATGCAGTTGACGCGAATGTTGTCCTTGGCATGGTCCATCGCCATCGCTTCGGTGAGCGTCACCATGCCGCCCTTGGAGGCGCAGTAAGCCGCCCTGCCGCCTTGGCCGACGATGCCCGAGCGCGCCGCGATGTGGAGAATCACGCCGCCGCCGCGCTTTTTCATTTCCGGGATCGCCAAGCGCGACACCGTGAAGGCGCCTTTCAAGTTGATATCCAGCGTGCGGTCCCAATCCTCTTCGCTGATCTCGGTGATGCTGCCGTTGGTGCGCACCCCGCCGCTGTTGACGACGATGTCGATACCGCCCAACTGGCGCACGGTTTCGTCGATGAAAGTTTTCATCTGCGCCGAGTTCGACACATCGCCGGGCCAGAAGAGTGCTTTGCCGCCGAGCTTTTCCACCTGCGCCACGGTTTCGCGTCCCTTGGATTCCGTCGGCGACGTCCCCGCCACCGCGGCGCCCTCTTTGGCGAACATCAGCGCGATCGCTTGGCCCAATCCCGAGCCGAAGCCGGTGATAAACGCCACCTTGCCTTTGAGTTTCATGGTCAAAAACCTCCGCGAGTGGACAACATATACAATTGCCGCGCGGTTGACTCAACTGCCGGCGGTTGTTATTTTTTTACCATCCAACGAGGAATTCATTCATGCTCGACAATAGCGATCATCGCATACCCGTAACCATCCTCACCGGCTTCCTAGGCGCCGGCAAAACCACGCTCCTCAATCGCATCCTCACCGCCGACCACGGCCGGCGCGTAGCCGTCATCGTCAATGAGTTCGGCGAAGTCGGCATTGACCATCACCTGTTAATCTCTTCCGATCAGGAAGTGGTCGAGATGAGCAACGGCTGCATTTGCTGCAGCGTGCGCGGCGATTTGTTACGCGCCCTTTTTCAACTGCTCGAACACCGAGAAAAGTTCGACACGTTGATGATCGAGACCACGGGACTCGCCGATCCGGCGCCGGTCGTGCAAAGCTTTTTCATCGACGAGCGGATCAAGAGCGAGTACGCCCTCAACGGCGTGGTCACCGTGGTCGATGCTAAACATATTTTTCAGCAACTGAGCAGTTCGCCCGAAGCCAAAGAACAGATCGCGTTTGCCGACATGGTGTTGCTCAACAAGATCGACCTGATCAATCCCGAAGATCTGCCCGAGTTGGAATTCAAACTAAGAAATCTAAACGGCGCCGCGCGGGTCTGCCAGACGCGCAATTCCGACATCGACATCGGCATGATTCTCGATCTGCGCGCCCTCGATTTGGAAATCAAAGCGTCGAAGCACGATCACCATCACGCCCACACCGAAGACATCGAGACCGTGGCGATTGAAATCGCCGGCGATCTCGACGGCGTCAAGATCAGCCAATGGTTTCGCGAGCTGATCGCGGAATTCGGCGAGCACATCATGCGCATGAAGGGAATTTTAAACCTGCGCAAAGATCCCGATCAGTTCGTCTTCCAAGGCGTCCATTTGTTATTCGAAGGCCGTCCCGGCCGCTCTTGGGCGGAGACCGAAGACCGCATGAACCGCTTGGTCTTCATCGGCCGCAATCTTAATAAAGAAAAGATTACCCAGGGTTTCATGAACTGCATCACCACGGAGGGCGAATACGCTTCGTCCGACGATGTCGATCCCTACGGCAAAAAGCAGGACGTGTCGAAGTTCACCTTGGATCAAATCCGCTACTGGGTGCAGACGATTTTAGAGTTTCCACCCGACGCGCCCATCGTCGTCAAGGAAGTCCCCTGCGTCAAAGCCGGCTGCCCGCCGGTGGAAACCGCGCTAATGGTTTTCTTGAAGAACGAACCGCCGCGCACGTTCAAGATTCTCGCCCGGATCAACGACGTGAATTTCGATCATGTGTATAACTTGATTGAGAATCCGTTGCCCTGCTGCTAAAAGAAAACTTTCGCAGCATTGCCGATTCACAACGACGAGTCCAAATAATTTCGCCATTTGTGAGGAGTTGTCATGTCCACTCAACCGGTCCGCGGTGAAACTCTGTTTCTGACGCCTGAGCAAGCGGCCGAAGCCCGCGAACGTTTCGCCACGCCTTGTTACGTTTATTCGCGTGCGATCTTGGAAGCCGCCGCCAAGCAGGCGCTGGCGATTCCCGCTCCCTACGGCTTTACCTTACGCTACGCCATGAAGGCCAACCCAAGCCTGGGCGTGTTGAACGTCTTCCGCGCGTTGGGCCTCCATAACGACGCCTCCAGCGACCATGAGGTCGAGCGCGCGCTACGCGCCGGATTTACCGCCGAACAGATTCAACTGACTTCGCAAATGCCGTCCAAGCGCTTGGCGGAATGGGTCAAGCGCGGCGTGCGCTACAACGCTTGCTCGTTGCATCAACTCGAACAGTTCGGCAAAGCCGCACTCGGCGGCGACGTATGCGTCCGCATCAATCCCGGTCTTGGTAGCGGTTCGACCAAACGCACTAACACCGGCGGCCCAGCCTCGAGCTTCGGCATCTGGCATGAATATTTGCCCGAGGTCAAAGCGCTGGCCGCGGCGAACAAGGTGCGCATCGCCCGGCTGCACACGCATATCGGGTCCGGCAGCGATCCAGAAATGTGGAAGCGCGTGACGCGCATGTCACTCGACATCGCCGAGCGGCTGCCCGACGTTACTACCATCAATCTCGGCGGTGGCTTTAAAGTTGGCAGAATGCCGGATGAAGTATCGACCGATCTACAAGACATCGGTCAGCATGTGCGCCGAGAGCTCGAAGCGTTCCGCGAACGCACCGGCCGCGCGCTGCATCTGGAGGTGGAGCCTGGCACCTATTTAGTCGCCCGCGCCGGCGCCATCGTCGCCACCTGCGTCGATGTCGTCGACACCGGCAAGGACGGCTATATCTTCGCCAAGCTCGACACCGGCATGACCGAAGTGACGCGCCCATCTCTCTACGGCGCCCAACATCCAATCGAAGTGCTCGCGACTGGCAGAGACGAAGTCGATGTTGTCTTCACCGGACCTTGCTGTGAGTCCGGCGACATCCTCACACCGGCGCCCGGCGACCCCGAAGCCCTCGCCCCGCGCCGCGTGCCGCGCCCCCAAATCGGCGACATCGTAGTCGTCGGCGGCGCCGGCGCCTACTGCGCCGGCATGGCAACGATCAACTACAACTCTTATCCGCAGGCACCGGAAGTGATGTTAGAAGTGGATGGAACGTTTCGCGAGCTGCGCAAGCGACAGCGGCTTGAACAGGTTTGGACGAACGAGGCGTAGAGTTAGCTGGACACCGCCCAGATGGTGACCACCAATAGTATTTCTCTCGGACTTTTAAAATTCTCGGCTGGCGGCAACGACGTGACTTCCGATCATGTCACATACTTGATCGAAACGCCGTTGCCATGGTGGTGAGTCCGAACAGGAGCGCAGACTCTCAGGCCGCCGGGAAAAATGCGGCGTGGGAAAAGAAAGGATCACCCATTCCTTCCTTGACCCTGATCCCCATCACTCGATTCGGCGGCGCACTAGAGATCCGATGGCCATTCCAATTCCCGATGCAATGCTTGAAAAGATCAATGGACTAACAAAACTCGCCACATATATTATCGTCAGGGTAGGATATTCAACCAAGTATGGAAGCGTCCGGAACAAAGTATACCAAAGAAAAGCCTGATGTGATCGACGAGAACACTTTCCAGTTATTACTCAAACACCGGACATTAACGTAACTAGACAGACCCAGCAACGCTCCAAACCAGAATATCAAATGCCAGAAATCACGACGACTATACCCCTCGTCGTATAAGTCTGGTTGCAGGACAAATGGCGCAATCGATATCAATCCACTCAGAAGGAATCGAACAGCCCACGTTCTGATTGTTCTATCTATAAAGTCTACGATTTGCTGCATGTGATTAAGATCGTACTATATCTACTACTTCCAAATCAGCTTCTCTTTGATTGGCGCAACAATTTCCCATAGGCACGCCCGCTCGCCCACATTTAGAAATGTGGTGAATTCGGCCCCACCTCCGAAAGAACCTACAAACCGCATTACTCCAAGCCTTTTTTCGCCAAACCTAAAATCGAACCTCTCCCCTTCGTTTGCATTCGCAAAATCATGCAATCGCTTCCCCTCTGACTTGGAAAATAAGAACTTGGCTTTGAACGAGGAATCATCCTGCAGGGTATCCATTTTGAGTTGTTTCTTAGAGTGCGGACTGGTCTTCGCTGATTCCTTTTTTCCGTCTTTACCCTCTAAAACTCGAGTTCGTGCGTGTTCCAACATTATTGAGACAATCTCTTTTGCTGAAATCCGAAAATAGGGAACACGTTCGGCAAAAATTACGTATGATCCTCTTCGATCATCTACCTCTATAGATTGCCAATTCTCTGGCTGCACACTCGGTATATTGTGAACAATGCGTAATAGGTCAAATGTAAGGTCCGTTCGAGTTGCGGCGGGACTGCTTACAAGCCCCATTGGCGTGGCGGCGAGGAATACAAAGATCATGCATAAGAACTTACTTGTCGAGGTAGCATGCCGTTGACTTAACCGTAGTTTAATACTCTGGTAATTCATCGTTTATTTTTTCCTAGGGGGACAACATTTATTGTCATAGCCGGGGGGCGAGATAACGTTCGCACACTGAGACGTTCGGATCATCAATTGGTTCGTGTCAGAACATCAGCCTCAGGTCTTGTAATACGACAAGAGCCCGGTACAAGAACACGTTGCAAGCATCGCGATTGATCATTAGGTACTCGCTCTTCTCCCCTCTCACAGTCGCTTGCAGATCGTCTCCAACCACTTGCACCGCTTGTCGTCCCAGCTCCGAAAATGCAAACAAGAATGCACCGGCTCCATTTCTACTCCACAGCCAACTTACTGACAATCTCGTAGATCGCCCGAATCGCCGTCGTCAGCCGTTCCACTGCCACGCGTTCGTCGACGCCGTGCACCAAACCCTCGCTGCTCGCCGTGCTCCGCTGCGGCGAAAAACCTAAACAAGGAATGCCTTTGGCGCGGAAGAAATGGCAATCGGTGAAGCCGCTGCCGACTGGAAACAAAATCGTCGCTTCGGGGTCGTGAGCTTTGGCGTAGTCGGTGATCACTTTCATCGCTTCGGGATTTAATGGCGAAGTCGCGGCGGTGCGCGAGAGCAAGACTTCGATCTTGATCGATTCGTCGGCGAGCACTTTGCGCAATTCAGCGATAAACATCTGCGCCTCTTCGCCGGGCAGCAAACGCACGTCGACTTCGGCGGATGCCTCGGCGGCGATCACGTTGATTTTCTCGGAGCCTTTGATGCCGGTAATCGAAATCGTGTTGCGCACCCGCGCGTTGTTGCTGCGGTCTTTGAGAAACTCGGCGGCGAACGAAGAATCTTGCAGGGCTTTGCGCAAGTCTAAATATTGTTCGCGCCGATTCGCCGGCGCGCTAGCGGCACTGTCCGCGTAGAACTTCTGCACCTCGGGCGTGACTTTGATCGGCGTCTGGAAGTTGGCAAGGCGATTCAACGCCGCGACCAGCTTGAGCACCGCCTGATTGTCTCCCGGCGACGCCGCATGGCCTGGCGTTCCCGGCGCCGTCAGCTTCAGCCAGAGCGGCACTTTTTCTGCCACACCGACGCTGTACTGACGCGCCTTGCCGTCGTCTCCGACGCGGATGCCGCCGCCTTCGTTGAACACCACGCTGACATCTTTGAAAAGCTCTGGATGCTTGTCGAGCAAGAATCCCGCACCGAACACACCGCCAGCTTCCTCGTCGGCGGTGCCGAGAAAAATAATATCGCCCTTGGGCTGAATGTTTTGCCGCTTGAGTGCCAGCAACGTCATCAACGCCATGACGCCGCCGCCCTTGTTGTCGAGGGAGCCACGGCCCCAGATCACACCGTCTTTCACCACGCCGCTAAACGGTGGCTCTTTCCACAGTCGCGCTTCGGCCGGCACCACGTCCATATGATGCATCAAGACGATCGGTTTTTTCGCGCCGCTGCCTTTCAGCCGAGCATAAAGATTCGCCCGCCCCGGCGCGGACTCGATGACGCGCGCTTCGATACCTTCGCGGTCTAAAATCGTTTTCAAAAACTGCGCGCCTTTAATTTCATTGCCCGGTGGATTGGTGGTGTCGACTTGAATGTAACGGCTGAGCATCGTCACCGCTTCGGCTTCGAGACCCTTCCAGTCGAACTTACTCTCCGCTGCATATGCCGGCAGTGTTGGCAATAACGCGAGCAACGTTGCCAGCATCACTAGATATCGCCCGGCTTTAAATTGACGAACTCTGAATCCTTTGACGGAAAATCGACTCCTCAGTTCGTCATACCGGCGAAGGCCGGTATCCAGGTTTTCGTCGGCCTTGCTGAGAAAGCGAAGATGGATGCCGGCCTGCACCGGCATGACGGAATATCTCGTCGCCGGAAGCCTGCCTCGATCGACGGCCCTGGGCCGAGAAGTTTCAAAGCCCCGCAACATTAATCGTTTCATTCCCAAGTCTCCTTTAACTGGCGAGAAATACTCTTGCCGCCGCGACGATTTCAATTGTCTCACGCGACTCGAACCAGCGAATCTCTTTGTCGCTACCGAACCAAGTGAGTTGACGCTTGGCCAGGCGGCGGGTTTCTTGCTTCATCTCTTCAACCGCGGCGTCCAACTCTTGTTCTCCATTCAGGACTTGACCCATTTGTTTGTAACCGACGCTGCACAGCGGTTTCAGCGTCAAGCTGTAACCCCGCGCCACGACGCTGCGCACTTCGTCCAACAATCCCGCTTCAACCATCCGTTCGCTGCGCCGGTTGATGCGATCGTATAGCTCAGCGCGCTCGCGCCGCAAACCGATTTTCAAAACCTCGAAGGGCTTTTCTTGAAACGCATGATCCTTCTGCCATTGGCTGAGCGGCTTGCCGGTCAGTTGAAATACTTCCAAGGCGCGAATCAAACGTTGCCGGTCATTGGCATGGATCGCCGCCGCTGCGTCGGCATCGACTCGCGATAATTGAAGATGCAGCGCGGCCAACCCTTCGCTGTCGATTTGCGCTTCCAAAACCTGGCGAATCTGCGGGTCCTGGCCTGGACCTTCGAATAGACCTTGGGTCAGAGCCTTGAGATAGAGCCCGGTGCCGCCGCAGACCATGACGGATTTTTTTCGACCATGAATTTGTTCAATGCTTTGCATCGCTCGGCGGCGAAATAGCGCAGCATTGAACTCGTCATCGGGATTAACGATGTCGATCAAGTGGTGAGCAACTCGTTGGCGGTCCAGCTCCGAAGGCTTGCCCGTACCGATATCGAGATAGCGATAAATCTGTTGCGAGTCGGCGTTGACGATCTCGGCGTCGATGGCCAGCGCCAATTCCAGCGCCAGTTCGCTCTTGCCCACCGCCGTCGGGCCGAGAATGATGATTAGCTTAGGCTTCAATTAAGTGCCACCTAATTGCACCAGATCTCGCGCCAAGCCATGAAACTATCACACCACGCGCTTGAACATGCGCTCCAGCTCGTCGCGGCTAAATTCCAGCAGCACGGGACGGCCGTGCGGACATTGAGTGGCGAAGGGAATCTGATCAAGCTCGCGCAGGAGCGCGCGCATCTCGTCGATTTCCAGCTGGCGATTGGCGCGAATCACGCTGTGGCAGGCCATCGTCGCTAAACGCTCTTCGAGATGTTGGCGCAGCTTGGCTGAGGTGTCGACCTCGGCGAGTTCCGAAACCATCTGGCGCATCAGCTGGCTGAAGTCTCCCTCGGGCAAAAGCGCCGGCACCGAAGTGATCGCATACGCGTCCGGGCCGAACGGCACGAGGCTAAAACCGATCTGTTCCAACAGCGGCAATTTCTCTTCGACCAACATCATCTCGCCGGCGCTCAGCGCCACCGATTGCGGAATCAGTAAATGCTGGCGCGCGACCTCACCGCTATTCAATTGTGCGCGCAACTTCTCGAACCCGACCCGCTCATGGGCGGCATGCTGGTCGACTAACGCCAAGCCGTGGGACGAAGCGCACACCAGATAGCAGCCGAGGATCTGTCCCAAAACCGTGAGCGAGGAAAAAAATCCCTGGTCGGGCATCATTTGGAGTTGTTGCGATTGCGCCGGCACGAAAAACGGCTGCTCGCGGAAATGCGTCGATCCGTAGGAAGAAACCGGCGGCAGCGAATAGGCCAAAGCCGATTCGCGCACCCCTGTGAACGAAGGCATCGTCGACGCATAACTGTGCAGCGACGGCTCCTTGGCTTCGACCCGGAGCGCCTGGCGAATCACCCGCGACACCGCTTCGTGGACATCGGACTGGCGGCGAAAGCGCACTTCGTATTTTGCCGGATGGACGTTGACGTCGACTTCGGCGAAAGGAATTTCCAAGAATAATAATACCGCGGGATACTGGCCTTTCATCAGCAGCGTGTCGTAACCCTGCATCACCGCGTGGGTGATGACTTTGTCGCGCACATAGCGCCGGTTGACGAAGGTGTAAACATGGCGCGCGTTGGGAAAAGAAGTCGGCGCCGAACTTAGATAGCCGCTAACGCGCAGCTCGTTCTGCCCGCCGTCGAAGCGCGTCATACTTTTGGCGACATCGCGGCCGAGGACCTGCTGCAAACGATCCTTGGCGTCGCCGACCGCGACGTAGTCCGCGATCGTGCGGCCGTCATGCTGCAAGCGAAAATGTACGTCGTGGCGCGCCAAAGCCAAGCGATTGACCACGTCGCAGATGTGGCTCAATTCGGTGGCCGGCGCTTTGAGAAATTTCTTGCGCGCCGGGGTGTTGAAAAATATATCTTTGATCTCGATGGTCGTGCCGCCGGCGGCCGGCGCGGCGTGAACTTCATCTTTCTTGCCGCCATCGACCCGCAATCGATGACCGGAAGCCGCCGCCGCAGGGCGTGATACGATCTCCATCTTGGCGACGGAACCGACGCTCGGCAGCGCCTCGCCGCGAAAACCGAGAGTCGCGATGTGAAACAGATCTTCGTCGTCTTTGAGTTTGCTGGTGGCGTGGCGCTCCACGGCCAAAGCAAGATCTTCCGGCGCCATGCCTTCGCCGTTGTCGGTGATGCGTATCAGCGTGGTGCCGGCCTTTTCGATCCAGACGAAAATTTCGCTGGCGCCGGCGTCAAGCGAATTCTCCATCAACTCCTTGACCACCGAAGCCGGCCGCTCGACCACCTCGCCGGCAGCGATGCGGCTCGCCATCTCATCGGATAAAACTTGAATTTTCACCGCTTATTCCTCAATCCCAACATAACCCAGCGCTGCCGGAGCGGCAACAAACCGTCTTGCTTTCCTTTTGCCCTGGCGATATGACCCGTTTGCGTAAGAAATCGCCACGGCTGCCGATAACCGAATAAAGAGCGCCATGAGAAGAGCCATCATGTTGAGAGAGCGAGCGAAAGTGAAAAGAATTTGCCAGCGCCTTGCCACAACACTGCCGGCGCTCGGCCTATTTGTACTTTCCGCCTGCACTTCGCCGCTGTGGTGGCATGAGCCCAACCGCGGCTTTATTTACCGTGGCTGGGGCGCCAACATCGTCGACCAAGCAACGGTCATCCGCGAGTGCGCCGCGCCCTATCCGGTGCTCGGCTGCGTCAAGCCTGAGACCATGACCGTCTTCGCCGTCAACAATCCCTACGTGCTGCGCCATGAGTGCCAGCATATTGAAAATATCATGAGCGGCAACGGCTCGGCGGAAAAACTCAAAGACGCTTTCTACGCGATCTTCGCGATCAACGATTTATTGACCGCGGCGACCAGCTTGCTGCCGGCGCCCAACGATTGCGGCGACGGCACCATGGCCGAGTGGCAGGACGGCAAAATAAAAACGGTGCACGCCAGCTACGATAATTTACAAGTGCTGCCCAGCATGGAGCAGTGGCAAAAACAAAACCCGCAGCCGCTGAAGTAGCGATTACACCTAGCTGTCATCCTGAGCGTTAGCGAAGGATCTCGCCTTCGATGCACACAGCCCTAAACGCAGGAAGGGCAAGCCGGCCTAAGCCAACTTGCCCTTCGTGGTTGTAGTCGATTTGACTGTTACTTCTTGCCGTTGGTGCCGAACAACTCGCCGCCCCATTTTTTCGCGGTGGCGTCCAACACTTCCCTGGGCGACTCGGCGACCGGCGGAAAGTCTTTTATCCATTCGTAGGGGCGGGTCGCGTCGATGATCGCCCGCGAGTTGAAACCCTTCTTGGTCGGATGAATGATCGGATCGAGCGGACCGCTCCAGCAACGGCGGAGAATATCGATATCGGCCTCCGGCTCGCAGCGGCTCGACATCGCCCAGATCATATCGTCAGTATTCGATGGATCGATGTCGTCGTCGACGACGATGACGAAGCGGCCGAGATAAGCGCCGGCGTGGCACTGCGAAGCGATCACCGCCGCCTGCTTGGCGTGGCCGGGATAGCGTTGTTTGATCGCAACGCACATCATCAAACGGCTGCCGCCGGAAACCGTCAGCCAGACGCCTTTGACATCCGGCACGCCGGCCTTTTCCATCTCATCCCAGATCAGCGCCGAGCGAAGATAGGAACGATACCAGCCGAGCTCCGCGGGCGGGCGTCCTGGAGGCGAACCGAGAATGATCGGATCGTTACGGTGATAGAGCCGTTTGACTTGCACCCAGGGCTCGGCGCGTTCGGCGCTGGCGTAGTAGCCGGTCCATTCGCCGAAGGGACCTTCGACCTTAGGTTGGTCGAAATGAACATCGCCTTCGATGACGATCTCGGCGTTGGCCGGAATCGGTAGGCCGGAGTATTCGCCTTCGATCATTTCGAAGGGCTCGCCGCGCAGACCGCCGATGAATTCATATTCGGGCACGCCGTAGGGAACTTCGATGCTGCCAGCCAAGAAAGTCAACGGATCGTGGCCGAAGGACATGGCGATTTTGAACGGCTCGCCGCTGGCCTGGTATTTTTCCCGCTGGATCCGTCCATGCTTGCCGGGAGAAATATAGAAGCCGAGCTTGTCCTTGTCGTGGATCATGACACGATAGGTGCCATAGTTGACCCAGCCCTCGTCGGGATCCCGCGTGATATCGACACTGCCGGTGCCGATGTAGCGGCCGCCGTCCTTGTCGTGCCACTTGGGCGTCGGGAACATGAACATGTCGATGTCCCCATCCTTGTAGACGTTGTCGAACAGCGGGCTTTTCTTGACGAACTTGGGCGGGATCGGTTTGATTTTTTTGTAATTGTCTTTCCAAATCTTGACGAAATCCATCTTGGTGTCGCCCGACGGCAGACCCAAGGTGAGCGCCAAACGCTTGCGCGAAGACAATGAATTCGACAGCACGCGAAAACCTTTGGGATAGTCTTTGATGTCTTCGAAAAGAACCGCGGGGCCATCCTCTTTATGGGCGACGATCTCGGTAATCGCGCCGATTTCCAGGTTCCAATCACAGCCTTTGAGGGTTTTCAGTTCCCCCATCTCGTCCGCGATTTGGATCCAGTCTCTGAGATCCTGATATTCCATTATTTCCTCCTGATTGATTTGGAAACGCTAACCGAAGGCGTAAAAATGCCGATGCCGACGACCTTAGCGAAATTCATGGTGGTAATCAAGACAATGAAATTTTCATGTTGTAGCAAAGTGATTATGTCAGGGGTTAACGGCAACGTAATTATGTCAGGGTGGAAGGATGACAACCCTGACAATGAAAGACGAGAAACGACTAGACGTAATTCAACGAGTATATCGCAGCGAGATCACCGTGGTTGAGGCC
>SHYW01000138.1 GCA_009692615.1 Deltaproteobacteria bacterium
TTGCTCTGCTTTTTCTTTCTCGCCCACGCCAAACTCGCAAACGTTGTCTGCTCCCCCACGCTCTTTCCTCCCGCCTCACCTTGTCGGTCTTTCTGCTCTTCGTTATTAGACGACTTGCTAGATGACTTGTTCAGAGATTCCTTAAGTAGTAGAAAGCGCCAATAGGCGTCAAGCGAATCGGCAAGAAAAACTTCGTTGCCGGCCACTATTTCCAAACGTTGTCGAGGAAACCCGACTGCTTGAGTTCGTTGACGAAAGAATTGTCGTAGTAGGCGCCGGTCGGTGTCGCTTGCGCGGCTTTAGCGTCGATCATGTTGAGTTGCGCCATGCGTTGCACCATCGATTGCATGACGCTTTCCGGCACCGATGGATCCCTGGCGAAATTGTCGGTGACGTAGCTATAACTTTGGCGCAGCAGTTCGGCGTCGGCGATGCCGAGGTATTTGCCGATCAGCCGTTTGGTGAAATCCTCGTTGGCGTGGGCGAATCTTACTCCTTCCACCGCGGCTTTGAGCAGGCGCAAGGTAATGTCACGGTGAGTCGACGCGTAGGATCTGCGCGCGACGATGCCTTGGGATAGAAAGCCGCTGCCTAGGGCGCGTAGGTCTTTGGGCGTGACCAGTTCGCGATAACCCTCTTTGAACAAACGAAAGGTATGCGGCGGTGACAGCACGGCGCCGTCGATGGCGCCGCGGATGAGCGCGGCGACGGCCTCGGGGAAGCCGCCCATCTGCAGCGTGCTAACATCTTTTAGATTATTTCGCTCTAGCAAAGTTCTAAGCGCGAAGTCAGTGACCGAGCCGAAGCGAGTGATGCCGATCTTTTTGCCTGCGAGTGAGCGAAGGTCGCGGATATCGCCGCGCACCATGAGCGATTGGGTGAAGTTGGGCAGCAGCGCGGCGATCTGGATGATGTCGCCGCCGCTTAACACATTGGTGATAACCGCCGGTCCGCCGAAGGCGGCGAGGTTAGCCGCGCCGGATAGCATCGATTGCACCATCACCGCCGACGCGCCGACATAGACCATATCGACGGCGAGGCCATGTTTTTCGAACAGCCGGGCTTCTTTGGCGATGACGAATGGCACGCTGTTGAGGCCCAATGGACCGTAGGGGAATGGGACTTTGGTCAATTCTTGGGTATGCGACTGAGCGGGAATCAGGAGCGCGGCCACCAGTATGACGATGAATGCTTTCATATATCTGTTGACTGCATATCGCTTCTTCACCGTTGCGGTCAAGAATTTCCCAGCAGTTTATTGTAGCAAAGAGATTACGACAGAGGATAACGGCATCGAGAAAATGTCAGGGTGGAAAGATGACAACCCTGACAATGAAAGACGACACGCGATTAGCCATCATACAAGGAGTGTTTCGAGGAGAGCTGACAGTGGTGGCGGCAGCATTGGTGATCGGTGTCGGTGAACGGCATGTTACCGGATCAAAGCCCAAAGGGATGCTGCTGCAAGTCGACGGCTCCCCCCATGACAGGCGCCATCGACGACGCCACCAGCAAAGTCAGGGGAGGTTCTTTACTCTCGCCGAGAGTTCCTGGGGCTATTCTACAAAAACCGAAACTCGTCACCTTCGAATCAAAAAACCCACACACTTGGTCTATATCGAACTAACGGCAAGAAGCAGGGGTTTCGCTATGGTCAGATTTCCTCCATGGATACTCAACCCGAGCTGTCACCCTGACATCATCACGTTGCTGTTAACATGACATATTGACGTTGCTACGATACCTGATTGGGGAAGGAGTCTTGGAGTACTGGCGTAATCGGGGGCGACGACCCCAACACTCCAGCACTCCAATCTTTCCCGTTCAGATATTGACGACGACCACACCCTTGGGTTCGAGATAGTAGTCGAGCGCTTCGGGGCCATGCTCGCGGCCGACGCCGCTCGACTTGACGCCGCCGAAAGGCAGTTCGTCGTAGCCGTAGTGGAGCGAGTTGACCCAGACGTTGCCGGCTTGGAGTTTGTCGATGGCTTTGTTGGCGTGCAGCAAATTCCGTGTCCAGATCGATGAGCCGAGACCGAACTCCGATGAGTTGGCTTTCTCCAACGCTTCATCGAGCGTCTTGAACGTGTAGACCGGCAGCGCGGGACCGAAGACTTCTTCCTTGGTCAGGCGCGAGTCTTCGGGCACGTTGGTCATCAGAGTCGGCAGATAGTAAAAGCCGTTGTCGAACTCGGCGCCCTTGGGGCGTTCGCCGCCGAACAGCACTTTGCCGCCGCGCGCTTTGGCGTCTTCGACTTGCTCTTCGACTTCTTGACGCTGGGAGCCGACGTGGATCGGACCCATGCGGGTCTCTTTGCTCATGCCGTTGCCGACGGTTTTCTTTTTCAAGATTTCCACCAAGGCGCCGATGAAATTGTCGGCGATGGATTCCTGCAGGAACAAGCGTTTCACGCCCAAACACATTTGGCCGCAATTGAAATATCTGCCGACGTCGGCCATCTTGACGGCCAAGTCGACGTTGCTGTCTTCCATGACGATCATCGGATCGCTGCCGCCGAGTTCCAACGTCACGCGCTTGATCTCGCGCCCGGCCACTTCCATGACATGACGGCCGACTGGCGTCGAACCGGTAAACGCAATGCGGCGCACGCGCGGGTTGCGCAGCAGCTCTTCGCCGACGCTGCCGCCGGGGCCGGTGACGATGTTGACCGTGCCCTTGGGCAACTGCTTTTGCGCTTTTCCTTCGCCGTAGGTCGCTTGGGCGATGAGCTCGATGACTTTGATGGTCGCCAGCGGCGTGGTGCTGGCCGGTTTGATGATGATCGTGTTGCCGGCGGCGAGCGCTGGACCTAATTTAGTTCCCATTAAAGTTAAGGGAAAATTCCACGGCACGATGCCGCCGCACACGCCGATGGGCTGGCGCACGACCATGCCGTAGGCGTTTTTTTGCGGCAGCGGGACATGCGAGCCGCGAACCTTCGACGCCAATCCCGCGTAAAATTCCAAGCCGTGCACCAGATGATGAATTTCCAAGCCGGCTTCGAACAGCGTCTTGCCCTGTTCTTGAGTGAGCAGCTGGGCGATTTCCGCGGTGTTCTTCTTGATCAGCTCGCCGGCGTTCATCAAGGCGTTGCCGCGATCTTCGGGCGAGACATCGGACCAAACTTTGAAAGCGTCTTCGGCGGCCGAGATCGCCTGCTGCACGTCTTTGTCGTTGCCTTGCGGCACCGTGTCGACGGTTGCGCCGGTGGCGGGATTTTTTACTTCAGCTGTGTTGTTAGTTACCGAACCGACGGACTCGCCGCCGATAAACATCTTGGCCATTAGAAACCTCCGGGGTAGTGAATTAGTGGTTAGTGAAATAGTGAGTTAGGGGTCAGTGAATTAGTGACGGGAGCGTCCGAAGCTAATTCACTAAATCACTAACCCCTAATTCACTGGTTGTTTACTTGCCTGTGAACTTCGCCGTTCTTTTTTCGAGATACGCTTTGACGCCTTCCTGGCCGTCTTCGCTGGCGAAGGTTTGCGCCAACAGTTCGCGCTCGAAAGCTAGACCATCGGGCAACGACAGTTCGAGACCGGTGGTGATGGCGCGTTTTACTTTGCCGACGGCCAAGCTGCTCTTGTTGGGCACGATGAACTGTTTGGCGTAGTCCATCACTTGATCCATGAAGCCTTCTTTTTCGTAAATGTAATGGACCAGGCCCATATCGAGGGCTTCTTCGAAGGCGATGGTTTTGCCGGTGAAGCACAGCTCCATGGCTTTGGCTTTGCCGACCAAGCGCGGCAGGCGCTGGGTGCCGCCCATGCCGGGCATGACGCCCAAGTTGATTTCCGCCAAGCCCATCTTGCCGCCTTCTTTTTTGGCGATGCGGATGTCGCAGGCCATGGCGATTTCCAAACCGCCGCCGACGGCGTGGCCGTTGATCGCGGCGATGATGATCTTCGGCGTGTTCTCCAAGCGCATCAACACTTCGTGGCCGTGCAGGGCGAAATTATTTTTGAAGCCGAGCGTCTGGTTCGCCAGCATGTTGATGTCGGCGCCGGCGGAGAAAAACTTTTCGACCTTGCCGGTGATGACGATGGCGTGCACGTCGTCGTTGAAGCGCGCCTCGAGAATCGCCGCGTCCAATTCTTTGAGTAAGTCCGTGGTGTAACTGTTGACCGGCGGGCGGTTGATTTCCAGCACCGCGATGCCGCCGTCAATTCGGGAATCGATCATTGCCATAACTGCTGCCTCCTACTTTAAAATCAAGTAAATTAACTAGCTGGCATCCCCTCGTAAGTCAAGGTTGTCCGCGGCTAATTGGCGGTTGGAATGTCGACATTTCTATGACATCACTAGGCGAAAATCCCGCGGCAAGGATTTAGTTTTGGCGAAACAAGATCGACACGATGCGCAGCTCAAGAAGGGTTTGGCGACGCTCGCTGAGTTGGGCTTCGCGACCGACCGTCCGGTAGCCGAAACGGTGGTGCAATTGAAAGCGGTGATCGGCAAGTCGATCGAAAGCGATTTGGCAACGATTTTTTTGCTCGGCAAGATCGCCGACGGCACCTGCGCCGAATTGCTGCGCGAAATCGATGGCGCAGCCACCGATAAGGAAATTAAGAAAGAGATTAAGCGCGCGCTGTTCAAACTATCGCAGAAGGGCATCGCGGTCGCGGTTGGAGACAGTCCAGAAAAGAAACCGGCGCCGTTGTTCGAGCGCCATACTGACGTCGAAGCGTACATGTCGCCGGTGGATGGCGGCGGTGGCCGCTTGATTTGGATCGCCAGGACGCAAGTCAAACGCGGCTTGCAGGTGATTCAAGCGATGTTGCACGACCGCGAAGGTTTGCTTCGCTACGCCGGCCTGGAGATGAAGCGCAAGGAGCTGCGCGCCATGGCCGACGATATCAAAGCGCAACATGGCGTGACCATGATCGCGATCCCTTGGCAGTTCGCCGACTACATCATTTACCAAGGCTACGAACGCGCCAAGGCGCGCGGCCAAAGCGGCTTAACCGACTTCCACGAGATTCGTTCGCTGATCGGCAATGGCAAACCTAAGCCGGTGACGCATCCAATTTATGACAAGTTAGGAGCGGAAGATTTTCGCGACGGCGCGTGGCGCGAGCAGTCGCGCAAGCTGCTCGAAGAACCGGAGCTGCGTTATTGGATCGTCATGGATGAATGGGTGCGCAGCGAATACTTGCCGCGGCTGGAAGCGGCGCGGTCGAGCCAGCTGGTGCTCAACCCGGCGCAAAAAGAAGAACGGCTCGCGGGCGTCGTGCGCGACGCGGTCAAAACGCTGTGCAGCGGCGACAACGGCAGTTCGTTCAAGCAGCGCATGGAAGACATGGCGCTGTATTTTTTCGCCACCGAACGGCTGGAACTCGCCAAACTTTCCCTCGCCGTGGCGCGGCAAGTGGGCGAGGGCGATCCGGGGCCCCTCGATGTTTCGTTTCTTGCCGGACTGATGCAGAAGAGCTTCGCGTTTTTTATCTCGCAGCAAAAAGCTCAGGCGGAAGAAGCTTCGTCTTCGCTGATCATCAAGCCGTAGGGATTTTTAACCACGAAGAACACGAAAGGCACGAAAATCGGAAATTAAATTCGTGTATTCGTGCCTTTCGTGGTTAAATCTATTTCGATGCGCTGGTTCGGACGAACCCCCCTTTGAAAAAGGGGGGGGAAGGGGGGATTTTCTTGCGCGGGTAAAATTCAAATCCCCCTCATTCCCCCTTTTTCAAAGGGGGACGTTTAGGACACAATTGGTTACAAGCTATAGAGCTTCGCCGCGTTCTCGCCCATGAGTTTCGACTTGAGCGCGTCGGATAAATCTTTGCGCTCCATCACTTCTTCGACCGTGTGGGGAAATTTCGAATCGCTGTGGTTGTAGTCGGTGGCGAAGACCAAGCGCTCGGCGCCGACGAATTCGGCGACATAGGGCAGCATCTTTTCTTCCATTTCAAAGGCATAAAACATCTGGCCGCTCTTCATGTATTCGCTCGGCGGTTTGGTGAGCCATGGAACCGTCGGTTGGAGGATTTCATAATGCTCATCCAATCTCTCCATCCAATAAGGCACCCAGCCGCAGCCCGCTTCCATGAAGGCGAATTTCAATTTGGGAAAACGTTCGAGCATGCCGCCACAGACGACGCACAGCGAGGCGATCATTTGCTCGAAGGGATGCGCCAGGGCGTGGCTGTAAAGCGGATGATCGAAGCGTTCGGTTGCCGCGGGGACGCCGTCGCCGGCGCCGACGTGAATGCAAACGGGAACGTTCAAGCGCTCGGCCTCGGCGAAAAATGGATAGAGATCGGGATCGTCGAGATTTTTCTTCGAGGCCGAGATCGGCGGCGTCGCCACCGCGACGAATTTCAATTCTTGCACGGCGCGGCGCAGTTCTTTGACCGCTTCGACGGGATCTTGGATCGCCACCGCGGCGACGCCTCGGAGCCGGCGCGGATCGGCGGCGCAGTAGCCGGCGAGCCAGTTGTTGTAGACGCGCGCCACCGCCGAGGCCAAATCTTTATCCTGGACGAAGGGCAAACTCAAAAATGGCGAGGTGCCGAACAGCACCGCGGTGTCGATGCCTTCTAAGTCCATGTCTTTCAAGCGCACGACGGGATCGGTCATGCCGGTGGTCGCTTGGGGAGAATGGCTGCGCGGCGCGCCGACGAAGCTGCATGCTTTGCCCACCGGGGTGGGCGTGAGCTTGCCTTCCATCATGACAAAAGTGAAACCGCGGTTGTCCTTAACCGCCTTGGGCGCGCGATCGCGGAAAGGCGCTTCGAGCAAATCCGCCCAGGGAATATCTCGTTCTAAAACATGTCCGTCGGCGTCGATGATACGCATGTGTTGAGCCTCATCTTTCTAGTCTCAGTGAGATTACATGAGTAGCGAAAGCCGGTGATTTTCTCAAGGCCTCGGCTAAATGCGGTTGGGTTTGGATTGACTTCATTCGAGTCGCCGACTTACGCTGCCACCTGAGCCTCAAAGGGGCGAACAGGGGAGATACGAATCATGACCTGGATTCTCACCAATGACGATATCGCGCAGGTGCTAAACGTTGACGATTGCCTGGAGGTTTTGGAAGAAACCTTCAAAGACTACGCGCTAGGCGACGCCGCCAACCGGCCGCGCTCGCACAGTTATGCGCCGATGAACGACGCGCCGGTGCAGTGGTACATGCTCAAGACCATGGATGCGGTCTTGCCGCGTTATCGGGTCGGCGGCATTCGCTTGACCTCCGACATCGTCATCGAACGCATGGTCGACGGCAGAATGCGCCGGGAAAAACCGGGGCTGGCGCCGGGTGGGCGCTGGACCGAGCTGGTATTTCTCTTCAGCGTCGATACCGGCGAGTTGTTGGCGATCATGCATGGCAGTTTCTTGCAGCGTATTCGCGTCGGCGCCACCAGCGCCATCGCGGCCAAGTATGTCGCGCGCAAGGATTCGAAGATAGCCGCCTTGATCGGCACCGGCGGACTGGCCGGCTCGCACCTGGAAGCGCTGTCGCGTTTGTTCGCGCTGGACGAAGTGCGCGTGTTTAGTCCGACGCCGGAGCACCGGCAAAATTTTCTCGAAGACTGGCGGGCGAAAATGCCATTCCGCTTGAACGTTGTTAGCCATCCGCGCGACGCCATCGCCGGCGCCGACATCGTCTCGCTGGTGACCAATTCGCTGAGCCCGGTGTTGGACGAAGCCTGGGCGCAGCCGGGCATGCATATCAATTCGGTCCAGCGCGGCGAGCTCGACCGCCATACCATCGATCGCGCCGACCTGATCGTCATCCGCAGCGCCGACCGCGACTCGCACTGGTTTATCGGCGCGCGCGAGCCGGAAGAGGTGAAGTTCGATTTGAGCGACGATCCGGCGCTGCGTGGCAAAATGCAAACTCTCGGCGGCATCATGACCGGCAAGGAAGCGGGTAGGACTTCCGCCGAGCAGGTGACGGTCTTCGGCGGCAGCGGGCTGGGCAGCGCAGGATTGGCGATTCAACTGATCGCCTGCGCGGCACGCGCCTTTGAGAAGTGTCAAAACAAGGGGCTTGGTTACGAGCTACCGACGGAGCTCTTCAGTCAGGATATGCACACGTAGGCGTGAGAGTCGGTCGTGGGCATCGGAGGGATTAGCCGCAATAAACGCAAAGGGCGCAAAGTTCGGATAATAAGACGGCGAGAGCCGCCGCGTCCGGTAGGGGCGAAAGATTTTTCGCCCCTGCAATCGTTGACCTTGGCGCTGCTGGTGAACTTGTTGCCGCGATTTATTTCACCTGACCGGGAAAAAGTTTCGACGCGTAGTCGCGGTTCACTTCTTTGATCAGTGTGTTGTCAAACATTCTTCGTGGATCGAGTTCCGCGGCTTTGGCGACGGTGGACTGTTCGAGAACGAGTTTGATCGCGTCGCCATCGACGGTCATATCTTTGTTCCAGACTTTCTTGCCATCTTGATAGCTATCTTCCAACAATTTCGCGTCGGTGATTTTCGAATAGTGGGCTTCGATCTGTTTGGCGGTACGGGGATCGTCGATGGCGCGTTTGATGCCGTCGAGGTAGCCCATCAAAAAGATTTTTAGCGTGTTGGGATTTTTTTGCACGAAGGCGCGGGCGACGCCGGTGCCGGGGCCGATGATTTTCAAGCCTTGCTGAAAATAATCGATGATCACCGGATAGCCTTTGCTCTTGGCCATTTCAGTCTGCGGCGGCGTGACGATCAAGCCGTCGGCGTTGTTCAACACGAAAGTCGACAGCGCGTCGGCCGGCGCCTTGTGATAGAGCAGCTTGATGTCCCTGCCAATTTCCATGCCGCGCTCCTTGGCCGATTTTCGAATTGCGATCTCGCCGAAGGCGCCCACCGAAGTGGTGGCCACCGATTTACCGCGCAAACCTTCCAGCGTGGCGATGCCTTTCTGTCCGAACAGCACCAGCGTGCTTTTATCGACGGAAGCGGCGATGTAAATCACATCCGAACCGGCGACGTTGGCATGAATCGTCGCCGTGCCGCCCTGATAGATATCGACGGCGCCGGAGAGCAACGCTTGAGCGGATGCCGTGGCGCTAAGCACAGTAAGGTTAACTTTGAGTCCGCGCTTGTCGAAGTAGCCGGCATCGGCGGCCAGCAGCAGCGGTAAATAGAGCGGCCCGGTGGCGGCGATGGCGACTTCGAGTCTATTTCTTTCCGGTTTGAGATCGTTACTCTGAGCCGCGTCGCTGGCGCTTGAGATTGTCAATAATGACGCAGCGGCGAAAATCAGTGAGACGATGAATTGTCGCGCGAATTGCTTCATGAGCAGCTTACCTCCGAGTTCGGCTGATTATGGTGGAAATAAATGTCTTGTCAACGATTCTTGCCGCAACGATTGACGGCTGGCGCTTAGTTCGCGTAATTTGTCGCGCAGGGTCAGTTGGCTCCGCGAAAGGAATTGTCATGAATCGAAAAATTTTGCCGTCGATCTTTCCCCTCATCGCATTGGCATTTGCTCACGCCGCGCTCGCGGCTTCCAGCGCCGACGATTTTTATCGCGGCAAGGTGATTCGTATCATCGTCGGCTTCTCCGCCGGCGGCGGCTTCGATACCTACGCGCGCTCGCTGTCACGTTACATGGGTAAATATATTCCCGGCAATCCGACGATCATCGTCGACAACATGCCGGGAGCGGGCAGCTTGATTTCGGCCAATCACATTTACCGCGTCGCCAAACCGGACGGGCTGACGATCGGCGCGTTCAACGGCAATCAAGTTCTCGGCCAACTGGTCGGCGCCCAGGGAATTCTCTTCGACGCGCGCAAAATGGAGTGGATGGGCGCGCCGGGTTACAACCACGACCTATGCGTGCTCAATCAGAAAACCGCCATCGTCAATGCCGAGCAGTGGCTCGCTTCGAAATCGCTCATGAGATTGGGCGGCAGCGCGCCGGGTTCGACGACCGATGACACGGCGAAGGTTTTGAAGGAAGCGATTCACCTGCCCATGCGGCTGATCACCGGCTACAAAGGCACCGCTGACATTCGCGTTGCGGTGGAGTCGGGCGAGATCGATGGGCTGTGCGGATTTTCTTGGGTGTCGGTGCGCGCGACCTGGCGCAAGGCGATCGAGTCCGGCCAAGTCGTCATCATGTTGCAAACCAACGGCAAGACGCATCCCGAACTGCCCAAGGTGCCGTTGACGATGAGTTTTGCCAAAACCCCCGAGGCGCGCCAGTTGATCGAAGCCGGCGTGCATCAACCGAGTCAAATTACCTACGGCTACTCACTCCCGCCCAATACGCCGAAGGATCGCGTGCAGATTTTGCGCCGGGGATTCCTCCAAACAATGAAAGATGCCGACTTTCTCAGCGACGCCAACAAGGCGAATCTAGAAATCGCCGCGGCATCTGGCGAAGAAGTCGAACAGCTGATTCAAAACGTATTAAAAACGCCGCCGGCGGTGGTGGCGAAGTTGAAAGAAATTTTAAAGTGATGGGTGCGGAAGTTACAGAATTAGTGAGGAGTTAGGGACAAGGTCGGAATTATTCATAAAGCGCTGCTGATGTGAGTGACGATTGTGCCGGTTAGGCGACCTGTGCCGATAGTTTTACACCAAGTGCGCGGGTGACTTTTAGCACCGTGTCGAAGCGCGGCTTGGCGCCAGGGGCGAGGGCTTTGTATAGACTCTCCCGTCCCAGGCCCGAGTCTTTCGCGACCTGCGACATGCCTTTAGCGCGAGCAACATCTCCCAAGGCTGCCAGTAGCAGATCTGGATCATTCGCTTCAAGAATCGCCGTCATGTATTCGGCGATCGCAGTATCATTCTTTAGGTACCGTGCTGCGTCGAACGGCAGCAGCTTGATTTTCGGTTTAGGTTTGTTCTTTTTCATGGTTCGAACTCCCATTCATGTGCGATACGTTGTGCCCGTTTGATGTCGCGCTTCTGACTAGACTTATCGCCACCGGCGAGCATAACGATAATTACATTTCGTCTGCGCGTGAAATAGAGCCGGTAACCCGGACCTACATCGACGCGCAATTCCGACACCTTAGCGCCGACGGATTTCCAGTCACCCAAGTTGCCGAATTCGACTTGTCGAAGACGCGCGGTGATGCGTGCTTGGGCTCTACTATTATAGTCAGGGCGTCAAGCCAGTCATGAAATTCCGGGGTTTGCCGGACTGTGTACACGGGTCCATTGTATCCGCATAGATACCAACGTCAAGGGTCGGTTCAAGGAGCATGACGTGATTGTCTCTATACGGTCGCTTGCACCGAGGCTCGCTGTTTCATTCGGTCATACCATGCGCTCAGTTGCGGCAGGCTTGGAGATGGGATCACGCCGAAGGATTCCATGCGCGGGAAGCGCGGGAACATGTCGATGTCGACAAGGCTGAAGTCGCCGAGCATGAATCGCTTGTCACCCAGCGCCGTCCCAAGAGTTCGGCGCGTATCGGCGTTATAATTTTATGATCGCGATCGGCTTCGTTTTTTTTCATAACGATCTCGCCGTTTAGCGGTTTAGTTCAACGTTTTGGGTGAGAGGCGCGGTCCGCCGCGTCTTACTCAACCCGATGGTTAGAGAGCGTCATTGAAGTGGCGCCACAACCGCACCACGTACTCCAGCCCTCTCAAGCGCCGCTTTCACGAACCCCGCAGACTTCGCGTCCTCAACGAATCTGCGCGCGAAGACCATTCCGCGGTCACGTCCTTTTGGGATGGCCATCGCCACTGGGTCGGTGGCAAAACGACCGTCCAGAACTCGGAAGCCGGGCGACCGATTCGACAATTCGAACAGGGTTGCCTTATTGGAAGCAAATACGTCGGCCCTGCCAGACTTGAGCATCTCTATTCCGCCGACATTGCCTCGAACCACTACGGCGTTTTTTAGCACGCGAGAAAGAAGAATATCTGACCCGCCATCCGCGGGCACGGCAACACGAATCCCAGGCCGATCTACATCAGCGACTGTTGAGATGTGCGAGCCGCTTGGGACGAGGTAGCCGCGTTCGATTTCCACGTACGGCGCGGTAAGATCCATGTCCTTCGCCCGCCCAGGAACCACCGTAATGAAAGCGACGTCCCATTGGTCTGATTTCGCGCTGTCGACAACGGCGCCAATTGACGGATAGACAACTGGTTCGAACGAAATGCCCATGCGCCGCGCCAATTCTTTTCCGAGATCAAATCCCACCCCTCTCATCTCACCCGATGCGGGATCCTGCGTCAGGGATAAGGGATTCCCGCGGTAAAGCTCAACCCGAAGTTTTCCGGTTGGGGCCAATGCCTGTCGCGCCTCGGGAGTGGGTGTGGTGTGGCTGCCTGCACAATCCGTAAGAAACAGCCCAAGTATCGCGCTCATTAGAAAGTAAGTCGTTCGCATGGCGTCCACCGTTGAAGTTACCGTTGCCTCTCTAACTATTAAGTGAGCCGCCGTAGCCGGCGACAAAAGCCGGTCGGCTTATCTCCGGTGGCGGCTCCGACAATAAAGTCCAAAACGGTTGCAATATCCGCCGGCTGGCTCGACTTGTCAACGATAAGTGTTCCGGCTGTTGTAGCAAAGTGATTATGTCAGGGGTTAACGGCAACGTAATTATGTCAGGGTGGAAGGATGACAACCCTGACAATGAAAGACGAGAAACGACTAGACGTAATTCAACGAGTATATCGCAGCGAGATCACCGTGGTTGAGGCCG
>SHYW01000139.1 GCA_009692615.1 Deltaproteobacteria bacterium
GGCAAATCGAGGCAAAACTAAGGACCCTATTAACCGCGAGAGCAAAATGTAATCTGATATAACTTCGCAAAAAACTGTAACTCATTACGAAAAAAACGATCTATCCTCCGCTGCCCTGCTTCCAGGGCAGTTGTTCAGAGGTTCCTTAAATTAGTAATAATTATACTTAATTATCTGTTCAGGTAGGGATAACTAATGCAAAGCAACTGCCACTAGTGCCAGCTCATCCGACTTCGGCCGTTTACGACCGCGAACGGGAGATCTTGGTAAGTTTTCTGGATCTTACCAATGGTCAGAGCGCTCAGACACGGTAAGAAAGTGGACATTCGGAGGAGCAGTCCGCACAATTGTCAAAGATTGCTTTTGACTACGGCAGTCGATAGTAGTTCAGCCATGGACGAACCGCAGAAGTTTGCTCGGGTCGTCATCCCCTCGCCACTCACTCAGCCGCTCACCTACAGAATTCCCGGCCCATTGGTCGATCGAACCGGACCAGGTTCGCGGGTGTTAATTCCCCTACGGAAGCGCACCATGACCGGCGTCGTGTGGGATATTCTTCATGAAAACCCGCTGTTTGAGGCAAAAGACATCATTGACGTACTGGATGACGCGGCGATCATCGACGACCAGCTGATTAAACTCGCGAACTGGATTGCCCAATACTATTTGGCGTCGCTCGGTGAAGTCCTAGCGACCATGCTGCCGCCGAAATCGCGCCGCGATAGCAAAAGAACCGTTACCCTCAAGGCTGGCGAGCCAGTGTCTATTGATGACGAACTCTGTCGATCGGTGCTCGCGGCACTGGCCCAGCACAAGGGTAAACTCGCCGTCAAAACCTTGCACCGTCAATTTCCCAGTCAAAATATTGACCGTGCCTTAGCGCGCTTGGAAGGGATCGGAACGGTCATTATCGACGATCATTTGGCCAAGCAACGACGCAAAAAAAACATTGTCATGCCGCAGCTCAACTCCGAAGCCGAGGCAGAAATAAGATTTACCCTGACCGAAGAACAGCAAACCGCCCTGCAGAGCATCGCTAAGAGCATCGAGCAAAATTATTTCGCAACCTTTTTGCTCCATGGCGTCACCGGCAGCGGCAAGACCGAAATCTACTTGCGCGCCATCGAACAGACCCAGGCGTTGGGCCGGCGCAGTTTGATTTTGATCCCGGAGATTTCTTTAACGCCGCAATTGCTCGATCGCGTCAACCGCCGCTATCCGGGAAAAGTCGGCGTGCTCCATAGCGCCTTGACCGGCGCGGAACGTTGGGCCCAGTGGTGGCAGATTCTGCGTGGCAATGTCGATGTCATCATCGGCGCCCGCTCGGCGGTATTCGCGCCGATCCCCAACCTGGGTCTGATTGTCGTCGACGAAGAACATGACACCTCCTACAAACAGGAAGACGGTCTGCGCTACAACGGACGGGATGTCGCCGTGGTGCGCGGCAAACTGTTGGGCTGCCCGGTCATTCTAGGTTCGGCCACACCAGCGCTGGAAAGCTACGAGAACAGCCGCCAGGGCCGGTATCAGTTGCTCGAAATCAACGAGCGCGTCGAGCAACGCGCCATGCCGCAAATTGAAACCATCGACCTGCGCACGCAGTTTGCCAAGACATTAGCGTCGACGAATGCGTCTACCGCCAGCCAAACAGTTAGGGTAAAACGCGCCGAGCGGCCGGTGATGACCGATCTGTTCATCAAATTGCTGCGCGAAAACCTCCTCGCCAAACATCAGACGTTGATTTTTTTAAACCGGCGCGGCTTCGCCAATTTTGTCCAATGCAGCCTCTGCGGTTTTCTCTGGCGCTGCCCTTATTGCAGCGTCACTCTGACGCTCCACTTGAAGCAAAAAATCATCTCCTGTCATCACTGCGATTACCGCCGGCCGATCACCAACCTCTGTCCTGAGTGTAAGAACGAATCGCTAAGCGCGGTGGGCGCTGGCACCGAACAGATCGAAGCCGCCCTGCGTGAACTCGTGCCCGATGCGCGCATCGCCCGGCTCGATCGCGACACCACCACCCAGCGCGGCTCCCAGGAAATGCTGATTCGCCAGTGGGGCAAAGGCGAGTTCGACATTTTAGTCGGCACCCAAATGATCACCAAAGGCCACGACGTCGCCGGCGTCACGCTGGTCGGCGCGTTGTCCGCCGACCTGTCGCTCAACTTGCCCGACTTCCGCGCCGCCGAACGGACGTTTCAGCTCTTGAGTCAAGTCGCCGGCCGGTCGGGTCGAGGCGACGATCCCGGCCGCGTGATCATCCAAACCTACACACCGGATCATTATGTAATGCAGTTTCTAGTCAGTAACGACTACAAAGGTTTTTTCAATGCCGAGAGCGAGTTTCGCCGCATGTTGAATTATCCGCCCTACGGCCGGCTGATCAGTTTGCGCCTGGACGGACCTAAAGCGGCAGAAGTGGAGAGCCAAGCCCAAGCGGTGGCCGCAGCGCTTCGACAGCTTCAAAACAGCACGGAGAAGTTTCGCGACCAGATCGAAGTGCTCGGCCCGGCGCCGGCGCCGATTGAAAAACTGCGCAATCGCATTCGGTGGCAACTCTTGCTCAAAGGCAAACAAAGCGCGGCGCTGCTCGATTTCGCCCGTCAAGGGCGCCAGCTGGTAGCCAAATCGCGCAGCGTGCGCCTCCACATTGATGTCGATCCCTACAGTATGTTATGAATTTTTCGTTATGGCGATTTTGGAAATCCTCAAATTCCCGGCGCCCGTGCTGAACCGAATCGCCGCGCCGGTCAAGAACATCAACTCGAAAACCGCCCAGCTGGTGAGCGACATGCTCGACACCATGTATGCCGCGCCGGGCGTCGGACTCGCCGCGCCCCAGGTGGGGGCATCCCAACGGGTGATTGTTTTGGACGTCGACCACGACAATCCCGGCAGGCTCACCTACAAGCTGATCAATCCCGTGATCACCCACAGCGAAGGCGAAGTCATCTGGGAAGAAGGCTGCTTGAGCGTCGTCGACTTCACCGCTGAGGTCAAACGCGCCGCCCAGGTGCAAGTCACCGCCTTCGACATCGACGAAAAAGAAATAAAGATTGATGCTGAAGGCTTACTCGCCGTCGCGCTTCAACATGAGATCGATCACCTCGACGGTAAACTTTTTATCGACCGCATCAGCCGCCTGAAGCGCGATCTCTACGCTCGGCGGCGAAAAAAAATGCTGCGCAGCGGCACCGAGCCGCCGAAAGAAAATCCGCGCGTGATGATCTAGGCCGCGCGCCGCGATCTTGATTGAACCAGCCGCGAATTCCCAATTCCAAGAGCACCTAATGGCAACGCCCTGGCGGATTGTTTTCATGGGCACGCCGCAAGTGGCGGCGGCCACTCTCGATCAATTGATCCAAGGCCCAGATCCGGTGGTCGGCGTGGTCACCCAACCGGACCGGCCGTCGGGCCGCGGCCAGCAAACTAATCCTTCGCCGGTGCGCAAAACCGCTGAAGCGCATAACCTTCCGGTCATCGCCGCGGAAAAAATCCGTACGCCAGAATTTCTCGAAGCGTTGCGACAATGGCAGCCGGACATTATCGTTGTCGTCGCCTACGGCAGAATCCTGCCGAAAACTATTTTACAATTGCCGTCCCAAGGTTGTTTGAACGTGCACTACTCGCTGTTGCCCAAATACCGCGGCGCCGCGCCGGCCGCCTGGACGATCATTAAGGGCGAGAGCGAAGCCGGCGTGACCACCATGAAGCTGGTGGAAGCAATGGACGCCGGTGACATTTATCTGCAGCAAGCGGTTGCCTTGGCTGGCGATGAAACCACCGGCTCGCTGCAAGCGAAGCTGACACCCATCGGTGCCGCGTTGCTTTTAGAGACGCTGCGCCAACTCAAAGACGGGACATTGCTAATGCGCCCGCAAGATTCGAGCGCGGCGACACTGGCGCCGATTCTCAAGAAAGAACACGGCTTGATTGACTGGAACAAGTCGGCGCTCGAAATCGAGCGGCGCGTACGCGGTCTCGATCCCTGGCCTGGCAGTTTTACCCACGTCGGCGACAAATTGCTAAAAATTCATCGAACCAAGACTATTTCCACAGAGCGAAACGGTCAGCCCGGTGAAGTGATCCGCGCCGACGCCGGCGGTTTCTGGATCGCCACGGCGGCCGGCGTCATTGAGCTTGACGAAGTGCAGTTGGAAAATAAAAAACGGCTGGCCGGCAGCGAGTTCATCAAAGGCGCGAGGGTAAAACTCGGTGACCGCCTCCAATGAAGTAAAAACCGTCCGCCACCTCGCCAGCGAGATCCTCTTCAAAGTCGACACGCAAAAAGCCTACGCCGACATTCTGCTTGACGGCGCGCTGACGGCGAGCCATCTAAGCGACCGCGACCGCGCGCTCTTGACCGAGCTTACCTACGGCACGCTCCGTTGGCGCGGCAACATCGACGCGCGCTTGGGCGCAAAGTTGCGCCGGTCATTGGCCGCCACCGACGGCTTCATTCGCAATCTCCTGCGCGTCACGGTCTATCAATTATTTTTCCTCGATCGGATTCCCGATTACGCCGCGGTGAACGAAGCCGTCGAACTGGCAAAAAGCCAACGCGGCGGCAATACCGCCGGCTTCGTCAACGGCGTGCTGCGCAATTTGCTGCGGCAAAAAAATCTCGCCGCGCCAGCATTGATGACCGATGCTTCTAGCGCCGCCCTGGCGGCGGAACTGTCCCATCCAGAATGGCTCGTACAACGTTGGCTCGCTGAGTTCGGCGCGAGCGAAGCCGCCGCGCTCATGCGCGCCAACAACGAACGTGCGCCGCTGGTTCTGCGCGTGAACCGAATTAAATGCCGCCGCGAGGAATTGCTTAAACGCTTGTGCGACGACGGCATCGCCGCGCAGGCGACGCCGCTGTCACCCCAGGGAATTGTCGTCGAATCCGCCGGCAGCGTGGAAAATCTTCCCGGCTTCGCCGAAGGGCTGTTTCAAATCCAAGGCGAGTCGTCGCAATTGATCCCATACCTGCTCGCGCCGGCGGCGGGCGAACGGATTCTCGACGCCTGCGCGGCGCCGGGCGGTAAATCGACCCATATCGCGGAATTGATGGACGACCGCGGCCAAGTGATCGCGCTCGACAACGCGCCTCGCGCCATCAAACGGATCCGCGAAAACATCGCCCGGCTAAACCTGTCGTCGATTCAAATC
This sequence comes from Deltaproteobacteria bacterium, assembly GCA_009692615.1. Lineage (NCBI taxonomy): Bacteria > Pseudomonadati > Myxococcota > Myxococcia > Deltaproteobacteria bacterium. The sequence goes on from SHYW01000139.1 coordinate 5,158, forward strand.
AGCCGCGCCGATGCCACCGAAGAATTAACGATTGAGTTAAGCGCGCCCTATGACCGCATCCTAGTCGACGCGCCGTGCAGCGGCCTCGGCACGTTGCGCTCCCATCCGGAGATCAAATGGCAGCGCCAAGCAAGCGACATCCAGCGCTTGAGTCAACTGCAAGCGAGAATTCTTGATCGTGTTGCCGTCTATCTCAAACCCGGCGGCGTGCTAGTTTATTCAACCTGCACTCTCACCCGCGACGAAAACGAGCAGCGGGTCGATGGCTTTCTCGCGACGCACAAAGAGTTTGAGTTAGAAGAAGCCGCGCGTTATCTTCCGCCATCGGCGCAAGCCATGGTGCGCGGAAAATATTTTCAAGCGTTGCCACAGCGCGACAACACCGACGGCTTTTTCGCCGCGCGCATGAGAAAGGAAAGTTGAATGCCATGATGAAAATCGCTCCGTCGATTCTCTCCGCCGACTTTAGCCGGCTCAAAGATGAAATTCAGGCGGTGGAAGCCGCCGGCGCTGACTGGATCCACGTCGATGTCATGGACGGCCACTTCGTGCCCAACATCACCATCGGCCCGGTGGTGGTCGAATGGGTGCGCAAGGTGACGACGGTTGCCGTCGATGTCCATCTGATGATTACCGATCCCGACAAATACGCGCCGGAATTTATCAAAGCCGGAGCCGACTGGATCTCGATCCATCCCGACACCTGCGCCAATCCCAACGCGACATTGAAAAAACTTCACGAGCTCGGCGCAAAAACCTCCATCGCTGTCAACCCCGACGTGCCGCTCAGTCGAGTCGCAAACTGCTTCGCCGACATCGACATGTTGTTAATGATGACCGTCTTCCCCGGCTTCGGCGGCCAAGCTTTCATCCCTGATGTTTTAGGGAAAATCAGCGAAGCGAGAACTCTGATCGCCGCGGGCAACCGGCCGATCCTGATCGAAGTCGATGGCGGCATCAAAACCGACAACATCGCCCAAGTCGTCCAAGCCGGCGGCGAAGTGATCGTGTCAGGTTCGGGAATCTTTAAGACGCAAAACTATTCGGACACCATCCGTCAGATGCGGCAGGCGGTGGCTTAGCCCCACCACGCCCCCCGCCACCAATTCAAAATTCCAGATTCCAAAGGGCTCTTCGGCAATCTGGAATATGGAATTTGTAATCTGGAATCGCTTCACTCCGCGAGGCAGTTGTTTTCTCCCCGCGGTGTGTTAGTTTGTCGGCGTCGGGGCGTGGCTCAGCTTGGTAGAGCGCACGGTTCGGGTCCGTGAAGTCGGTGGTTCAAATCCACTCGCCCCGACCAATTTTCTTCTTCTCGCTAAATAATTCTCAACACCGCATTTGTCATACGGCACAGCGCCGAATCGCAGCGATCCGTTCGACGGCGGTCGGATGTGAGTAGTGGTAAGCGGAATACCAGGGGTGAGGATTTGGGTTCGAAAGATTTTTTACCGTCAGGTTAACCAGCGCCTCTTCCATCGCTTTACCGTCATGCAAAGTCATGACGGCAAAGCCGTCCGCTTCATATTCATGTTTACGCGACAAACGGTTCATCAAAGGTCCGAGCCAAAACGTCGCCGGACCGGAGACTAAACTGAACAGCACCAGGGCAACGTGGTTGGACGGCATCAATCCGAAGCCGTGAAAGAACCACGGCGCTTTTAGTAACAAACTCAATAGATAAAGTCCGACCAATGAAAAGATCGTCTGCACGATCAGCATACGGCGGATATGTTTCATCTTGTAGTGGCCCATCTCGTGGGCGAGCACGGCGAGTCCCTGTTCCATCGTCATCTGCTCAATTAAAGTATCGAACAAGACGATCCGTTTGGCTTTGCCGATACCGGTGAAATAGGCGTTGGAGTGACCCGAACGTTTCGAGCCGTCCATGGTAAAAATGCCGGTGGTTTTAAATCCCAATTGCTCGGCCAACGCGAGAATGCGCGTGCGCAGCTCGCCGTCTTTCAGCGGCTCGAATTTATTGAACCACGGCGCGATGAAGGTCGGAAAAATCACGATCATCACAAGTTGGAACGCGGTGATGAAAGCGAACGCCCACAGCCACCAGTAGGCGCCCATCACATCCATCAACCAGAGCACGACGACGAGAAACGGCACGCCGATGACCACTGCGAGCACAAGGCCTTTTGACTTGTCGCTGATGTAGAGTCCGACGGTGGTTTTGTTGAAACCGAATTTGGCTTCGAGCACGAAGGTCGAGTAACAATCCATCGGCAAACTGGTCAAAGAAAAACACAAGCCCGCGGCCAAACAAAAAATGACTCCTTGGCCGTAATCTCCAAGTGAGAATGCCAGCGCCATGCGACGCGCCAATCCATCGAGACCGCCAAGCGCGCCGAAAAGAATGAGCAAAGACACTACGCGGCCGTAAACTTCGCCCCAACGTTGGAAACCACCGTTGGCGAGCGTGTATTCCGTGGACTTGTCGTACTCGGCCGCCGACATCTTGCCGGCAAAACACTCCGGCAGTTTCCGCGTTCCGCGACCGGACTGCACATGGCGCAGGTTTAATTCGTTGAGGCCGAATTCGATGAAAAATTCCAGGGTGAAAAGCGCGAGAAAGATCGTCAGCAGCAGCTGTTCCATTCGGGACGCGAGATAAACTGCGACAGTAAAGTTAAACCGGCGCCGGCACGCTGACCGCGCTGTAGTTGAACACCAGTTTGCCGTCGCTCTCGTCGACTTCGACTTTGCCGCCGTTTTGCAACTTGCCGAAGAGAATTTCGTCGGCGAGCACGCGCTTGATTTCGTTTTGGATCAAGCGCGCCATGGGCCGGGCACCGAACGCCGGGTCGTAGCCGTTAGCGGCGAACCAGCGGCGCGCCTTGTCGGTGAGCTGGAGAAAAACCTTGCGGTCGTTGAGCTGTTGATCGAGCTCGATGATGAACTTGTCCACCACCCGTCCGATATTTTCTTGGTTCAAGGCATTGAACGTGACCATGGCGTCGAGCCGGTTACGAAACTCCGGGCTGAACATTTTTTCGATCGCTTCTTTGCCTTTACTGACATTGGAGCGTAGGCCGAAGCCGAGCGGCGTGCCGCTCATCTCTCTCGCGCCGGCGTTGGTGGTCATGATCAAGACGATATTTCGGAAGTCGGCTTTCTTGCCGTTGTTGTCGGTCAGCGTCGCGTGATCCATCACCTGCAAAAGAATATTGAATAGATCGGGATGGGCCTTTTCGATTTCATCCAACAGCAACACCGCGTGGGGGTTGCGCCCCACTCCGTCGGTCAACAGACCGCCCTGGTCGAAGCCGACGTAGCCTGGCGGCGCGCCGATCAAGCGTGACACGGTATGCTTTTCCATGTACTCGCTCATGTCGAAGCGAATAAACTCGATACCCATGGTTTTCGCCAATTGCTTGGCCAGCTCAGTCTTGCCGACTCCGGTGGGACCGGCGAAGAGAAAACAGCCGATCGGTTTTTCCGGCAATCCCAAGCCCGAGCGCGACAGCTTGATCGTGCTCGATAACATCTCGATGGCGGGATCTTGGCCGAACACCACCAATTTTAAATCGCGATCCAAATTCTGCAGCTGTTCCTTATCCGAAGATGACACGCTGCGCGGCGGAATCTTAGCGATCTTGGCGACGATCTTTTCAATATCTTTGGCGACGATCGTCTTGCGCCGCTTTTCCACCGGTTGGATCTTGACCGAGGCGCCGACTTCGTCGATGACGTCGATCGCCTTGTCCGGTAAGCGCCGGTCGTTGATATGTTTGGCCGAAAGTTTCACCGCGGCGCGAATCGCACCCGCGCTGTAATGCACTCCATGGTGCTTTTCGTAGGCCGGCTTCAAGCCTTCGAGAATCTTGATCGCCTCATCCTGACTTGGTTCGGGAACTTCGATCTTTTGAAAGCGCCGCGCTAGCGCACGGTCGCGCTCGAAATAACTTTTGTAGTCGTGGTAGGTCGTCGAGCCGATGCACTTGAGCTCGCCGGAGGCCAGCGCCGGCTTGAGAATGTTCGAGGCGTCCATGGAGCCGCCGCTGGTGGCTCCGGCACCGACGATGGTGTGGATTTCATCGATGAAAAGAATCGAATCGGGATGCTTCTTGAGACCGTTGAGCACGCCCTTCAAACGCGCTTCGAAATCGCCGCGGAATTTCGTCCCGGCGAGCAGCGCGCCCATGTCCAATGCGTAGATCACCGCGCTTTTGAGTGCGTCGGGCACTTCGCCCTGGTGAATCTTCAACGCCAAACCTTCAGCGATGGCGGTCTTGCCGACGCCGGGATCGCCGACGTAGATCGGGTTATTCTTGCGCCGCCGGCAGAGCACGTGAATGGTGCGTTCGATTTCATCGCCACGGCCGATTAGCGGATCGATATGGCCCTGGCTCGCTTTGTCGACCAGATTGACAGTGAATGCTTCCAAAGGATTGACCCGCTTCGCTCCACGCCCTTCTTCGTCATGTTCTTCATCTTCATCGCGCGCCGGTGCCGGTTCTTCGTCGCCGCCGACTTTGGAAACGCCGTGGGAGACGAAGTTGACCAGATCGTAGCGAGTGATGCCCTGCTCTTCAAGTAAATAAACCGCATAGGAATCGGCCTCGCGAAACATCGCGATCAAGAGATTGGCGCCGTTCACTTCCTTGCGCTCGGCCGACTGGGCATGGATCACCGCGCGCTGCAGCACCCGATGAAAACTCAAGGTCTGTTGTGGATCGCGATCCAAGCCGGCTGGGAGCTTTTCCATCTGGCCATCGAAGAATTCTTCCAACGATTTGTTGAGCCGCTCGACATCGCCGCCGCACGCTTCAATAGCGCCTTTGCCGTCGCGATCGCGCAGCAGCGCATAAAGCAAATGCTCCAAGCTGACATACTCGTGGCGGCGGTTTTTGGCCTCGGTCAGAGCAAAATTGAGTGTGACTTCTAATGCTTTGCTGATCATCCTAAGCCTCTTCCATCGTGCACTTGAGCGGGTACTCATGTTGGCGCGCCAGGTTTTCCACCAGCCCCACCTTGGTCTCGGCGATTTCGTAGCTATAAACGCCGGCTACACCAATCCCCTTCTTATGTACGTGGAGCATGATCTGCACCGCTTCGGTCTGCTCTTTGTGAAAAACGTACTGAAGAACCTGCACAACGAACTCTTTAGTTGTGTAATCGTCGTTATGCAGCAGAACTTTATAGAGGGGCGGCCGCTTGACCTTTTTTTTGGTCTCGGTGACTAGCTGATGTTCAGAATCGTTTTCCCTGCGGCTCATGACCGGCGTTACTTTCCTGCTAACGACAAGAAATCTAACACGCCAGTGCGGGGGGTCGCAATCCTAACGGTGATAACTTGCTTTTCTTCCCGACGGTCATGTTATAGTGGGCTCCTCTGCGGCTGACAGCGCGGGTCCTTGAAAACGTTCGTTAACGCTCCAAAGGAGGTGCCTTATGATTTCGAATAAAGTCAGCGAAATCATGACCACCCATCTGATCACGGCGCCGGCGGCGGCGACAATCTTTGACGTCATGCAGGCCATGGTCACCGAAGACGTTGGGCGCATCGTTATTACTGACGATGAAGTGCCGGTCGGCATCTTCACGGAAAAAGACATTCTGCGCCGGGTCATCGGCGGCAACGTCGACACCAAGAAATCCGATATCAAATCGGTCATGACCGCGCCAGTGCAGGCGGTGGACGAAGAAACTCATATCGTCGATGCCTTTGCCAGAATGTACCAGGGCAACTATCGCCACCTGTTGGTGCGCGGCCGGCGCGGTAAGATTATCGGCATCGTTTCCATGCGCCGGATTCTCAACCTCGCCGTTGAGCTCGGCCAAGTGCTGAGCGAAACCCGCGCCTTGAGCGATATCGCGGTGGGGCCGATGGTCTCGGCCGAAGCGACAAGCACTATTTTTGCAACGGTCGAACTGATGAACCGGCGCAATATTGGCGCCGTAATCGTCACCGACGCCGGCAAGCCGGTGGGCATTTTTACCGAGCGCGACGTGCTCAAACGGTGCGCTGCCGTGGCCTTAGATCTTAGTGCCACCGCGATTAAACAGGTAATGACCGCGCCGCTGGTCACCATGCCAGCCACTCAATTGGTCGGCGACGTGCTCGCCGAGATGTACCGGCGCGACATTCGTAATATGGCCGTCACCAACGCCGCCGGCGCGGTCACCGGCATCATCGCCATGCCGGAAATACTTCAATACGCCCGCGCATTTAACATTGACGAGCAGGTGCGCCGGAGTTGGCGTGAAGTGGCCCGAGAACTTGCTTCAGAAGACCAGTACACGCCGGGATAAAAAGCGAAAAGCGTTGTCTTTCAAGGGGTATATGTTAGAATTGGAGAGTTACCAGTAAGCCCCAATGAGGTCGTATTTTGGATACACTGTTAATCAATGACTTAAACATCTGCATCGCCACAGAGAATGGCTCGGGCAGCGCGTCTTCTAACAACATTCTCTTCAAAGCGATCTTCAAGATGGGTATTCCCTGCTCGTCGAAGAACATGTTTCCATCGAACATTCAGGGATTGCCGACTTGGTACCAGATTCGCGCCTGCGCGGATGGTTACATGAGCCGCAAAGATGTCATCGATGTCATGGTGATGTTCAACGATACAACCGCTGCCAAGGACATTTATCGCGTACGCGACGGGGGTATCCTGCTTTACGACGATTCCACCCCACTAGCAGCCAGCCTCAAACGCGACGGTGTACAGTACGTCGGTTTCCCGGCGAATAAACTAGTTGCCAAACTCGTCCCCGCTTCGCCGCTGCGCGCCAAGCAGCGCAACATGGTCTATGTCGGCGCCTTGGCCTATCTCTTCGGTATCGACATGGCGGTGATCAAGGCAGTACTTGAGGACACTTTTGGCAAAAAACCCGCGGTCATCGAATCGAACCTGGTTTGCATCGATGCCGGCTATCAATATTGCAAGGAACAGGGCGTCAAGCAGAGCATCGCGCGCCTGGAAGCGATTCCCGGCGGCAACCAAGGCAAAATCATCACCGAAGGCAACACCGCGGCGGCGCTGGGCGCCATTTACGGCGGCGCGTCGGTTATTTGCTGGTATCCGATCACGCCGTCGAGTTCCTTGGCCGAATCGATGGAATATTATCTGCCCCGCCTACGTAAGCAGATCGACGGCAA
>SHYW01000140.1 GCA_009692615.1 Deltaproteobacteria bacterium
TGCCAACCGAAGGAGAACCCAACACCAAAATCTAAATCGACGTGCCAGCTCAACAATAAACCCCAGGGGCTTCAAAGCCCTTTTCTCTTAACCTGACTGGTACACTATTGCGCCGCTATCTGGCACATTTTCTCTCCGCCATTGACATGCGCGACTACCTCAAAATCAGCGGCGATTATGTAGAGAGAATCTATCTATTCGCGCTCAAGTCTCTGAACGAGGACGGCCTGGTCGCGAAGATCAGTTTGGACAACGAGATCCGCCTGGCGCGGGAACAGCTCAAAGTGAAAGAAGAGATTAGCGAAACCAAAGTCGCCGAGTGGAAATTTATTAGAGAGATTCTCGCAAAACGGTAATTTTTTAGTTTGCTGGATCGTTGCTCATCGCTTGGATTTTGGCATCGGCTGATCGTCCGCGTAAGCCATGGCAGCCGGGCCAATTTTCGCCTGGCACTCCGCCGCCGTCAGGAGGGCGCTGACACCGCCGCTTCGCTTGCGCCCGCGGGCGTGCCGCAGACGTGGCAGAATGGGGAGAAGGAGTTTTTTCTAGCTTCACACTTCCCACAGCGATCGAAGAGGCCGATGCTGCAGTGCGCACAGAAATCGACTTTCTCGTTCTTGAGGTCCACCGTCCGTTCGCATCCTGGGCAGACGCTCTTCGCGAGCCGTGCCAGGGCAACATCATAGGCAAGCGCTTGTCGGCGCCGGGCATCGGGAAGAGACTCGGCTTTCTTTTGTTCCTCAAGATAGCCATTCAAAGCGATGATCGCTTGTCGGCCGATGAGAACAGTCAGCAGGATGCCGACGCTGTAACGGACATAGCCCCCGTAGCTCGGCAGGTAAGGCACAAGCTCGACAAAAAAAGTAAACACCGCGAAAAGAACAAAACCCCAAACAAACGGCCAATAAGAACTGCCGCGCTTTTTCATGAACAGCCAAAGTGCGATCGCCAACAGCGGCAACGTCAAGAGCAAGCGATAGAAAAACACCCGCAGCTCCTGCGCCCGCTGGGCCTTTTGAAATGCGTCACGCGCTTGCTCCTGCAGCTTTGATAAGTCTCTTTGTGCCCGGGCTGCCGCTTGGTTCGCGTCGAGCGCCGCTTGCTGTTGTTTTTGAATTTCCGCCAATGCGTCGCGCTCAAGCTTGGCAAGGCGATCGAGCTGAGCGGTGCGCTGAACCAGTTCCGTATCCTGTTCAGCTTTGCCGGTGGCGCGTCGGGTCGCCAACCAATTGTTAAAAGTCCCGCGCGCACTGCGCCCGTCGGATTCAGCAACTTGATGTTTCAGTTGCTCTTGATCGAGGGCAGCGCGCGCCTCACGCGCCGCCAGTTCCGCTTGCTCAGCGGTCTTGCGCAGCCGCTGGCCTTCCGACTTTTCAATGAAATCGTCGAGAGTTTTAACCTGTTCGACCTTGGGCAGATCGCCGACAACCGCGCCGCCCAGTCCAATGAGAAAGCCGGCGAAAACCAAGGCGACCAACCAAAGTCCGCGCTTGAACCATTTTTCTGAAAGACGCAGTGCGTTGCTCATTGGGACCTCCCGGATTTTCGCTTTTCAACGTAGTATTTACAGCTAACTAGAGGGAAGTTTAGTTCTAACAAAAAGGGCCGCAGCATGCTGCGCCCCTACAATTGCCTATTGCCTGATGCCTATTGCCTTCCGCTACTCATCCAAAAACATCAGCTTCGCCGGATTATCCTTCAGCATCAACTTCACTTCTTCCGGCTTGATGCCGAAGCCGAGCAGCGCGCGCAGGAACACGCGCATGCCGTCGATGGCGTCCATGTGCAGCACCTGGCCGAAGTCGCTGCCGATGATGCAGCGGTCGGGGCCGATTTCTTTGATGGTCTTGATGGTTTCCATCGGATCGGCAACGGGTTGGTACAAGCTCGGGATCATCGGCTGGCAGTAAGTGCCGACGTAAACGCCCAAGTCGCGCAGCTGCTTCATCTCGTCGAGCAGCAATTTATTTAATTCCAGCAGCGGATGATCCAGCGTCGCGCGATTGCCGATCTCTTTAGCGAGCTTGGCCAACGGCAGCAACTCTTCGAAGTCGGTGTGGCCGAAGCCGATGCCGACATTTTTCTCCGCCGCCATTTCCATGATCTGCTTAACTTCCGGCAGGACTTTGCCGTCTTCGCTGCACAGCCGTACACCTTCGTGGTCCGGATAGCCGGCGCTGCGCCAGAAACCGTAGGAAGTGAACGACGGGAACCAGATCATCTTGAAATTGGGATATTGCAGACCGACGCGGACGTATTCGGGACGCATGCCTAAACACATGCCGACGCCGCCTTAGACTTCGACGCGATGGGTGAGTTCGCCGCGGGCGATCATGTCGTCGATATGGCGCTGAGTTAAATAAGCCGAGGTCGCGCTGGTGTTCCCGTGATCTTTGAAAGCGATGGCGCGCATGCCGCACTTGGACGCTTCGATGGCGATCTGAATCATGTCCTGGGAACGGTGCACGAAATCGGGATAAGCATGAATATGGCAGTCGATGGCGCCGTCGAGCAGTTCGTTCTCGATGCCCGGATAGATTTTCAACATCTCCGGGTTGTCTTTGAGCATCTGATAAAAATAATCCTTGGCGTTGAGCTCCCGCGCCCGCGCCACGGACAACGTCCGCCCCAACATCAACTCCTCGGCGGCCTTCCCATCTGCAGCAAAATCACACATTAGAAAATCTCTCTTCAGGTCTCGTCAATTTTGAATTTGGAATCTGTAATTTGAAATTGCCTAGCTGTTCCCCCACGCCTCGAAAAATCTCCGCGCGTCTTCCACTACCGGTTCGGTCACCGGCACGTAGGGAATCACCATGCGGGTCACGCCGACCTCTTCGAAGGCTTTCATCTTCTCTTTGATCTCGCGCACATCGCTGGCCGGCACGACGGGCAGTTTATCCATATACTCGTCGGTCAACGCGCCCATCGCCGCTTTGAAGCCGCCCTTTTGAAACGCTTCGTGGATCGCGCTCACTTCTTTGTCGAAGCCCATGCCGCGCAGCATGTCGCTGTAATGATCGGCGATGTTATAGAAGGTCAGCACCTGGCGCAGCTTGGCGCGGGCAAGATTCTTGTCGGGGTTCAATGAGACCCGCGACTTAGCGATGATCTCGATCTTGCTCGGATCGCGGCCGGCTTCGCGCGCGCCTTCGTGGACGCGGGCGACGATCTCTTTGACTTTGGCCGGCGTCGCCATATTGATGACGATGCCGTCGGCGATCTTGCCAACCAGTTTGGTCATCTGCGGCCCTAACCCCGCCAAGTAAACCGGCACGTCGGGAAAACTCGGTTTCCAGGAAAGCTGAAAGCGTTTGCCGGTATTGTAAATCTCGCCCTCGTATTCGACGCGCTCGCCGCGGGCGACTTTGCGCGTGACGTCGATATATTCGTGCGCGCGCTTCAATGGCCGGTCGAACACGCCGCCATGCCAACCGGCGATCGCCTTGTTGGCGACGCCGAGTCCGAGCAGCAAGCGGCCACCGGATAAATCTTGCAGCGTCGCTGATTGAATGCCGAGGGTCACCGGACTGCGGCCGTAGATATGATAGATCGCCGTGCCCAATTTAATTTTCTTGGTCCGGCTCGCCACCGCCGACAGCATGACAAATGGATCCGTGCTGTTCGATTCGCCTTTCCAAAACGCGCCGAAGCCGGCTTGCTCCGCCACCTCGATCAACCCCGGCACCTCCTGCGCCGGATAATGGGCGGCGGAATTTATCTCAACGTCGAAAATCATTTTGCCGTCCCTTCCGTCACTTAAACCTTGAGCGAAGCAGATCTCGGGTAAATTATCGATAGGTACCGGTCAAGTCAAACCGCGCCAGCAAATGATCTTAGATGAATTTGTTCCAATCGTAGGGGCCGGCCGCGACCGGCCCTCTCGTACGCACGCCTACGGCGTCGCCTTCGCTTTGCGCGCCAGGTTGTCCAACTCGGTTTTCAATTTCTGGCTGTTGGTAAAAAATTGCTCTAAAGAAACTGCCGGCACCCATCCCGCGTCCACCGGTTTGAGAATGCCATTGTAGTCCATCACCGTGGAAAACTTGCTGCGCGCGGCGTAATCGTTGAGCCCGTTCATGCCGATCATCAAGCCGCTAATGATCAACGCCGTCCACAGGCGCGAGCGCCGGCGCAGAGGTGAAGCGAAACCGAGATGGCCGTAGACCAAAGCGGCAAGGATCAATCCAGAACCGAACAGCGCCGCCGACCAAAGCACCGGCAGCGCGGGAAAGAAAAATTCCAACCATTCGGCCCATAGGCTGAGCAACGTGAAGCCGATCACAGCGCTGCCGGCGATGGTCACATGCTGGGGAAAATGAAAACGGCTGACCACGATCCGGCTCGCCAACGCCCACAACCCGGCCCAACCGAGCAGCGTGCCGATCATCGGCAGAGGTTCGCTGATGATATTGATCGCTTTCACCCGCGCTACGCTGGACATGAAAGATTCCAGACCGAACATGACAAGAGCCAACAACCCGACCGCGATGGCAGCGTACGGCGAAACCAAGCGCGACACTTTTTCACGACCATCGAGCGCCGTCGGCGCCAGCGGATGATCGATACTGCAATAGCGTAGAGTTGTATGGCCGATGCGGAACTGAGTTCCCGATTGCAGCTCTAGCGTTGAAATCCGCGCATCGGCATTGTCGTGCAAGCCGTTAACGCTATCGAGATCGCGCGCCAGCAATTTTCCCTGCTCGTTCAGCGCCAGTGCCAAATGCATCGGACAAACAAAAGCGTCGTTGAGAATAATCTGATTGCTATAAGCACGGCCGATGTTGAGCGGCCAGGCTTCAATGCCGTGGCGCTCGATCACCTGCCCTTTGGCGTCGAGAGTTTCAATGTAACCTAACGGCGCCACTTGATGTTCTCCAGATAGCGCCGGCTGATCCCTTGCACATTGTCGAAGCTCACGCCGGACAAACTCAGCGTCGTCACCAGGCCGGCGTTGCGCGAACCGAGCGGCGCGGCTTTGAAGATGGCGTCATACAAACCCGGCAGTTTGAGATATTGGCGCGCGCACAGCACGGTTTTGAGCTTGCCGCCGTTGCCGATGACGTTGCGCGTCTGGCAGCGAAATGGCGTGACTTCTTCTTCGTTGCCGAACATCGCCGCATTGCCGGCTTGAAATTGACCGGCGTAAAGCGTGAAAAAGCGCAGCGGATTGAGTTCGTCTGTGGACAATAGTTGATGAAAGAAGCGAACGATGCCCGAGGACTGTTCGCTCGACACGAAAATATAATCGTCGGTCGAACAATCATGACTGACCGACACATAGGGCAGCTCCTTGCGCCGCACCGCGTCGGCCCAGCAGTGAAAAAATTCCGCCGGCTTGGTCGGCAAATCGTAGGGGCCGAGCGCCACCCGCGCCGAACTCGCTTCGAACATGCCGGCGAGATAGCGCGTCTGATTGGCGAGAATCTGCTGCCCGACTTCGGTGAGAAAACTCGCCGGCGCCGGATTGTCGGTCTTGGCCGTGCGTTCGAGCAAGATCGCCGCGCGTTCGGCGGGCACGAGAAAACTGATCTGATTGCCTTCGGTGGCGACGTTGATGCCGACGACTTTTCCCGATTGAGTAAGCGTCGGCCCGCCGCTCATGCCGGGATTGAGCGAACCGGTAAAATGAATCTTCGGGTAGAGCGTATGTTTGAGCAGACCGTTATGCGTGCCTTCGACGATGGTCAAGCCGAGATCGCGCGGATGGCCGAGAGAATAGAGCCGCGTCCCCTGCTCCACCGCTTTGGAATCCAACGCGAGAAAGCTCTTCGGCCGGCGCTCCGAGCGCAGCACGGCTAAGTCATATACTACATCGACGCCGAGAATCGTCGCCGCGCCGGTTTGGCCCGCGACATCGGTGATCTCGAGTCGATAGCGCTCGGGAGAGTGAACCAGTTTTGAAATGACATGATAGTTGGTCACGATGCGGCCGCGCCCGTCGGCGAAAAAACCCGTGCCCAGCGAAGCCTTGGCCGCCGAACCGGTCTCGACCACTTCGATCTTTACTACATGCTCGGAAAACTGCTTGAAGATTTCCGGCGTGCTGCCCGGCGACGGTTGAGCGGAGAGCGCGTGCCGCGCCGGCCCCAACGTCAGTAAAAAAACCAGCGCGGCGATGTAACGAATCGATTTCATCCTAGACATTTTCGCTCACGAATGGAAATCAGCGCCCACCTTGAGTAACGCCTTGCGCTTGCAGCGCGATGAAAGCGTCATCGTTGTAACCCAATTCGGCGAGGACTTTAGCGCTCTGTTCGCCGACCAGCGGCGGCGGCGTGGAAGTTTGTTTGGCGAGATTGTCAAAGCGCACCGGTCCGCCGACGAACTTGAGCTTTCCCGCTTTGGGATGTTCCAATTCTTCGATGAGATCGAGATGGCGCACCTGCGGATCGTCGAGCACTTCGGCAACGTCATAGAGGGGCACCGCCGGCACGTCATGGGCGTCGAGAATCTTCAGCCATTCACCGCGCGTCTTGGCTTTAAACGTCGGCGCCAGAGCTTGTTCCAGCGCCTGGTAATTCTGCCGCCTGTCATCGCGAGTCTTGAATCGCTCGTCGGCGGCGATGTCCATGCGCTCTGTGGCTTTGAGTAACGCCAACCAAAATTTCTCCGGCACCGAACAGTGAATCGCCAACGGCTTGCCGTCTTGGCAAACCAACGCGAAGGCGTGGGCGTTCTTCACCCGCGCCATGCGGTTCGGCACGTTGCCCGTGCGCAGGAAGCCGGCGGCGGTCTCACCGATAAACGACAGCGTCGCTTGCAACAGCGACGTTTCCACTCGGCAGCCGACGCCGGAATTCGCCCGCGCCAACAACGCCGCGAGAATGCCGTAAGCGGCGGAAAGTCCTGTGACGTAATCAGACAACGCCATGCCCATGACTTTGGGATCGTTGGGATCGCTGAGCAAACTCAGTAACCCGCTCATCGCTTGGCCCAGAGTATCGAAGCCGGGCTTCTCAGCGTAGGGCCCGGTTTGGCCGAAGGCGGAGATCGAACAGTAAATTAGTTTTTGATTGAGCTGTTTCAGCGTTTCACTGCCGATGCCCAGACGATCCGCCGTGCCCGGACGAAAGTTTTCCACGAAGACATCGGCCTTTTTGAGCAGCTCGAGACAAATCTCCTTGCCCTTGGTCGCTTTGAGATCGAGGACTAAACTTTCTTTATTGCGATTGAGATGCGCGAAGTTGAAACTGAACGCCGGGTCCGGCGCGAAGTAACGATACGGATCGCCATCCGGTGCCGACTCGATCTTAATTACCCGCGCGCCCAGATCGGCGAGCAACGCCGTCGCGTAAGGCCCGGTGACATAGGTCGCGCATTCGATGACGGTGATGTTGTCGAGGATTTTGACCGGCATGATTTTCTTTCCGCGCCAATCTTCCACGGATCAGCGCGGCTTGCAACGCGAGCGGAGCAAAAGAGTTCTTCTAGAAAATCTGGGACGCGTCTGATATTTTGTATTTAAGATGTCTGCGCCAAAGTCAAAATCAAAGCGCTCGACCGCTGATCTCTCCTTACGCCAGCGCCAACGGCGCCGTCCGTCGCGGGTGAAATCGCGGCCATTGTTGCCAGGAACACCAAGCGAAAATCTCAAGCTGGCGCTTGAGCTTGCGGACCTTTGTTATGCACTGCGAGAAGCCGGACGGAAGGCAATCTGATGGACGCGCGTTTAGCGCCTGCGCTGCGCGAACTGAACCGATTGTTAGCGACGGCGGCTGCCGACTTGAATGCCCAATTTCGCTTTGCGCTCTTGGGTGGTCTGGCAGTGTCGACCTGGGGTGTCATGCGCACGACCCAAGATATCGACTTTCTAGCCGATAGCGATCCAAGTCCGATACGAGACCTTAAGCTTCGAGACAAAATGACGAAGTTTGTCGAGCGTCAGAACTGTCGCGCCGATTGGCGCGTCGGCGACTACGACGACCCCATTCCACTACTCCTGAAAATCGAGTTGCCTGCAGCCATGGGTAGCTTAGGAGCGGATATTTTGTGGGCGCACAAACGTTGGCAGCAGGAAGCACTTCAACGAGCGATCGATATTGACATCGACGGCAGCAAAATTCCGGTCTTACATCCTGAGGATCTCATCGTCATGAAACTCGACGCCGGTGGACCGCAAGACTTGCTCGATGTGGAACAACTATTGACGGTTGGAAAGCCACGAATTGATTTTGAGCGCCTCAAAAAATCCGCGGGTCGATTACGTGTCAGGAAAGCCTTGGAACAATGCCTTCGTGACATTGAAAGTAAGAAATAGTTTGCTCGCGCTTAGCAAGTAATACCCTGGATGAAGCCGAAGCGAAATCCGGGATGTTTTCACAGATTGCGCTTCACTTCAGCCAGGCTACGCATTCCGTTACTCAACTCGCGCCGCGTCTTCTACGGCACCACCCGGATCGTATCAGTTCCCTTGATTGACACGCCGCTGTTCGTCTTGCCTTTTAACACCGCCACTGTGTCGCTCACCGTAAGCTGAAACGCGGACACGTTCACGTGACCACTCTTCTGTTTCGAATTGTTACGGCAGCGTCGAGTTGTAAAGCTGGCCGTCATCGACAGCCGACGATCCTGGCTTCATGCTGTGCGGAACGGCAACTTTTACAAAGCTAGAGCACGAACCGCCTTGACCGTCATTGGCGGTGAAGTTGATTCGATAGACTCGGCCATTACCCGCGCCCGATCGCTCGGCGCGAATCAGCACCGCGCTGCCGACGATAACCGCGTCAGGACTCGTGTCGCCATCGCCGATCCCATTCACTGGCTCATCCTGAGTGACGCTTTGAATCGTAATTGCCACCGACCCATCGTCTGGATCGGTCACGCCCTGGATGGAAATAGGAATCATCCCATGATTTGGCGGCCAGAGAATATTTGGCGACGCGCTCGCCAAGTTACAAAGCGGCGGGCCGTTTTTCACCGTCACTTCGACATTCGCTGGACTACTAGACAGCAACGAGTCACTCACGGTTAAACGAAATTTGAGCGTTGTGGTCCCGCTCGTTGGTGGCGCGGTAAAAGACGGCGATGCGCTTGCCGCGTTAGAGAGCGTCACTGCCGGCCCACTGACCTGAGTCCATTGATACGCAATCGGATCGTTATCGGGATCGTAGCTACTGTTGCCGCTCAGCGTCACGAGTCGACCGCTGTGCACGGTTTGCGGCGCGCCGGCGTCGGCGATCGGCGCGTGGTTTACGTTTACGACTGCAACCGTGCTTTCCGTCGTCGCAGTCAGAGCGCCGTCCGAAACAGTCAGTGAAAACGTTAGCGAGAGAGGCCCAGCCAAACCGCCGGCAATGAATGGCGCGTTAAACGTCGGCGTCGCTGTGTTAGCGCCGCTCAGAACTATCGCCTGTCCGGAAGTTTGCACCCACTGGTATCCGATCGGATCGTTGTCGGGATCGAAACTCGCGCTGCCATCGAGAGAGACAAAGCTGCCTTCATTGACCACTTGATCCGCGCCGACATGCGCCTCCGGCGCGTGATTCACGTTAATGACTGTGACGTTCACAACTGCCGCGCTCGATTGACTTCCACTCGTCACCGTCAGTTTGAACGTGAGCACTTGGCTTCCGAATCCGCCTGGAAGTAATGGCGCCGTGAATGTCGGGGTAGCACTCGTCGAGTTGTTTAAAGTAACAACCGGTCCACCAGGAAGTTGTTGCCATTGATAAGTTAGGTTTTGGCCGGTGCTGGCTGTACCATTGAGGCTGACGAATGCACCATCAATAACCGTTTGATCGGCTCCTGCGTCGGCGAGCACGGAAATTAAATTTATTTTGACGACGAATGCGTCAACTACGCCGCCGCCATAGTTGACTTGAAAAACGCCGGGCGTCGTAATTAAATTAGTTGAAGATGTCTTACCTGAGACGTATATGTTTCCCGAAGGGTCCACCGCAATTCCCGTCCCACCGTCATCGCCATTGCCGCCGAAATATGTTGAAAAGAGCAATGAAGACCCCGTGGAATTTAGCTTGGCGACGTATGCGTCTTCATTAGCACTTTTTGTCGTCTGCAAACCATTTACAATTGGGAAATCAGAGGATGTCGTTCCTCCCGTTACATAAACGTTACCGGAAGAATCCACAGCGATACCAAAGTTTTCCGGTTCGTCAGCGCTTCCCCCTAGATATGTGGACCAAATCAGTAATTGGATTCCAGTTTGTGATGGATCAATTTTAGCTACGAAAGCATCTACAGAGCCTCGGCGAATGGTTTGAAAAGCGCCGGGAGTCGTTGGAAAGTTGGCCGACGAGGTGTTCCCTACCAGATAGACATTACCTGCGAGGTCTAAAGTGAGCCAGCCTTCTTCATCGCCGCTGCCCCCAAGATACGTCGAATATAAGAGCGCAGAACCCGTGGAATTTAATTTAGCAACAAATACATCCGTGCCTCCCCCGCCATGAGCGGACTGAAATGCGTTAACGGTGGGGAAGTCAGTTGAGTGCGTCGAACCAGTAACATAGGCGCTTCCAAGACCGTCTACGGCAATGTTATTACCCGCATCACCAGCGCTGCCACCTATGTAAGTCGAATAGACGAGTGACGAGACGCCTGCTCTTGAGGGATCAATTTTGGCCACCACGACATCAGCATTGCCGGGTCCGGATATTGTGGTCCGGAAGGCTCCCGCCGTTGTAGGAAAGTTGCCGGAATTGCTTCTGCCTGAAACATAGATATTTCCGGACGAGTCTACAGCTATCCCCGCTCCGTGGTCTTCGATACTGCCGCCGAGAAAAGTTGAATAGACCAGTGATGCTGTACCCGCCCGTGAGGGATCGATCTTCGCTACAAACATATCCGGTTCACCGCCTCCATACGCTGTCTGAAACGCATTTGGCGTAACCGGAAAATTCGTAGTTGATGTATCGCCAATAAGATAGGCATTGCCGAGCCAATCGACCGCTAGAGATACAGCTGCGTCTTGCTCCCCGCCTCCCATGTACGTTGAGTAGAGTACGGAAGTCCCATCGGGAGTAAATTTTGTCAAAAACGCATCTAAATTGCCGCCTCCGTAGGCTGACCGGACGGAATTTGCCGTCGGAAAGTTAGTGGACGCCGTAGCCCCCGCTACCCAGATGCTACCCGTTGCGTCCAAGGCAATACCACTGCTGAAATCTTTTCCTCCGCCACCGAGGTAAGTGGAAAAAACTAAGACTGGATCGATAACCAGAGGCTTACTTCCATCATACTTGGCAATTTCGAAACCCACCACTTTGGATTTTGGATTGAAGACAAAGGCGGCAATGACTTCTTTTCTAACACCATCGACTTCCTGATAGACGAGCGGCTTGGGTATCCTGACCTCGCCACCGGCAACTCTCAAGACAAGATTACCCTCACGGTCTGTATCAATTTTATCTGCGCCCTCAAAGGCGATCTTGATAGCGCTAGGATCAGCGCCCGGCGAAACAACGAAATCGTATTCAAGTTTTCCTTGGTTGCCGTAGTAGACGAGATCGATGCCTTCATAGACACCATGATATTTAACCTTGCCGTAAGTCGAAATATCCGTGCGCCACTTCTTCGAGTCGTTCCCAATAAAGTAATGTCGTGGCAACGTCAATATGTCATGTTAACAGCAACGCGATTATGTCAGGGTAGTGCGTTGGGTTGAGGTCGTAAGTTAGAAACCTGGCCATAGCGGAACCCCACCTTGTTGGAGTTGGTTCGATATAGGCCAAGTGTGTGCGTC
>SHYW01000141.1 GCA_009692615.1 Deltaproteobacteria bacterium
CAAATCGAGGCAAAACTAAGGACCCTATTAACCACGAGAGCAAAATGTAATCTGATATAACTTCGCAAAAACTGTAACTCATTACGAAAAAAACGATCTATCCTCCGCTGCCCTGCTTCCAGGGCAGTTGTTCAGAGGTTCCTTAAGTCGGCGAGAAAACCGTAATCGAGTCCGGTGTCCTCAACTCGGAGCGGCACCTGTGGAGTGATTTCTCGGGTTTCACCGCTGTCTGTTTCCAACTCGCTCATGGTTGTATCAACTCCATTAGATCTGCCGCCAAAATCGCCCTGCCACCCAGCTAAGACTAACGGATACGCCGGATCAGCTCAAGTTTGGCTAGTTTATTGGGTTAGGCGCGGTTTGGCAATGAACTATTTTCAATTATCGTCCCGGTGGCGGGTGCTGCGGTCCGAAAAAGCACCCCAATTGAAGCAGCCTGGGGGTTGTGTTATAAACTCGATCAATCGAGGGGACTTATGAAACCAGGAATTCATCCAGAATATAAAGCGTCGACGATCACTTGCGCCTGCGGCCATGCCGTCGAGACGCGCTCCACCAGTGGTACCCTCCACGTGGAAATTTGCTCCAATTGCCATCCTTTCTTCACCGGCAAGCAAAAGTTTCTCGACACCGCCGGCCGCGTCGAAAAATTTCGTAAGAAATACGCTGCGAAAAACTAAACTACGCGGACGAGCGGGGCTGAATTTGACCGACTAGGTTTTTGCGGAACGTGAAAGGGCAAAGGGCATTCAACCACCTTTTGCCCTTTTTTATTTGTCCGTGGTTTAGACTTCGCTGGCGCTATTTCGCCGGTGTTAAACTTGTTCCTGCGGTGCTCGCTTTAGCTGTGAGAAAGTCATGCTTGATAAATTAGCCGAAGTCGAAAAGCGCTACGTCGAGCTGGAAGGGATGATGTCCGATCCCAAACTAGTCGGCCAACAGCGGGAGTATGCCAAACTCGCCAGGGAACGTTCTGATTTGGAAGAGATCGTTTTGCGCTACCGCGAGTGGTGCAAAGTCGAGCATGAGATCTCTGAGAACCGCCTGCTCATGGAGGAAAATGACGAAGCGATGCGCGAGTTGGTCAAAGAAGAGTTGACCAGTCTGCGCGAGCGCAAGGAGGCGCTCGAAACCAAGCTCAAGTTTCTGATTCTCCCCAAAGATCCCAACGACGATAAGAACGTCATCGTCGAAATTCGCGCCGGCACTGGCGGCGATGAAGCGGCTTTGTTCGCGGCGGAGCTTTTCCGCATGTACTCGCGCTACGCTGAGTCGCGCGGCTGGCGCGTCGAGATGATGAGTTCTAACCCGACCGGGCTCGGCGGTTACAAAGAGATCATCGTCAGCATCGAAGGGCAGGGCGCCTACAGCCGGCTTAAGTTCGAAGGCGGCGTGCACCGCGTGCAACGCGTGCCGGTGACCGAAGGTTCAGGACGAATTCACACCTCGGCGGTGACCGTGGCGGTGTTGGCCGAAGCGGATGAAGTCGAAGTCGCCATCGATCCCAAAGAAATTCGCATCGATGTTTTTCGTTCCTCCGGTCCGGGCGGCCAGAGCGTCAACACGACGGATTCCGCGGTACGCATTACCCATATTCCCACCGGTATCGTGATTTCCTGCCAGGACGAAAAGTCGCAGCATAAAAATCGCGCCAAGGGCATGAAAATCTTGCGCGCCCGTTTGTTGGAGCAAAAACAAGCCGAGCAGGCGTCAGAGATCGCCGCCACGCGCAAGTCGATGGTCGGCAGCGGCGACCGCAGCGAGCGCATTCGCACCTATAATTTCCCCCAAGGCCGCTTGACCGATCACCGCATCAACTTGACGATTTACCAACTGGAAAAATTGATGGAAGGCCAGATCGACGAAGTGGTCGAAGCTTTAATCACTCATTATCAAGCCGAGGCGCTCAAGTAAGACTGACGGCGCCAAGGATTTGGACGCAGATGTAGATGCCATGGATGGGCTTGCCAACATAATCGATCAACCGGCTCGCTACTGCCTACGCGACGGGCTGAAGCGCGGCGTCGAACGTTTAGCCGCCGCCGGGATCGACAGTCCACGGCTCGACGCCGAAGTTCTGCTGGCGCATTGTTTGGGCTTGACCCGAGAGCAGTTGATTCTCAGAGCTGATTCGCCAATGACTTCGGCGGCCGCGGCCAAATTCGAAAGCTTGTTGCGCCGCCGCTTAGAGCGAGAACCGGTCGCATACATCATTGGCAAGCAAGAATTTTGGTCCCTCGAATTCGCGGTCACGCCGGATGTTTTGATTCCCCGGCCGGAGACGGAACGCTTGGTTGAAGTCGCGCTAGTGGAAGCGGCGAAGATTTCGTCGGCTGATTCGCTGCGCATCGCCGATCTGGGCACTGGCAGCGGCGCGCTGGCCGTCAGTTTGGCAACTGAATTACCGACGGCAAAATTTTGCGCCACGGACGTTTCTTTCGGCGCTTTGCAAATCGCCCGCGCCAACGCTGAGCGCTATCGTGTGGCCGAGCGCATTGAATTTTGCCCCGGCGATTTGTTCGCCGCGCTGGCGCGGCAAGTTTTGCTTTTCGATTTGATCGTTAGCAATCCGCCCTACGTGCGGCGCGCTGATTTAACGACGCTGGCGCCGGAAGTTCGCCAAGAACCGTCGTTGGCGTTGGACGGCGGCGCCGACGGTTACGATTTTTACCGGCGTATCGCCGCCGCGGCGCCGGCGTTTCTAACTGGGCAGGGGGCGCTTATCGTCGAGATCGGCGCCGACCAGGCGCGCGCGGTGGAAAATATTTTTCGTGCGACTGAATATTATCGCGAGCTTGAATTGTTGCAAGATTACGCCGGCCGAGACCGAGTTGTCTTGGCGCGCGTCAAGCAGAATTGAAGAAAGCCGCAAGTGGATAAAATCGTCATACAGGGCGGCAAGCAACTCAACGGCGAGATCGCCGTCAGCGGTTCGAAGAACGCGGCGTTGCCGATTTTGATTTCGTCGTTGTTGACGGCGGAGTCTTGTACTTATCAAAGCGTGCCCCATCTCGCCGATATTCGCACGACGTTGAAATTGCTCTCCGGCCTCGGTGCTAAGAGCGATCATCAAGCCTGGCTCAAGGGTGGCGATGAATTGATTCTCTCGGCCGATCGCATCGAAAATTTCGAAGCGCCCTACGAACTGGTGAAAACCATGCGCGCGTCGTTTTTGGTTTTGGGACCGTTGGTGGCGCGTTTCGGTCAGGCGCGAGTGTCGACACCTGGCGGCTGCGCCATCGGCGCGCGTCCCATCGATCTACATTTAAAAGGACTCGAAGCGCTGGGCGCGACCATCGAGCAGACCCATGGTTACATCGAAGCCAAGGCGGTGAAACTGCGCGGCGCGAAAATATACCTCGATCTGCCATCGGTGGGCGCGACGGAAAACTTGATGATGGCGGCGAGTCTGGCCGAGGGCACGACGATCATCGAAAACGCCGCCAAGGAACCGGAGATCGAGGATTTGGCCAAGGCGCTCAACGCCATGGGCGCGAAAGTGCAGGGCGCCGGCAGCGATATCATTCGCATCGACGGCGTGGCGTCGTTGCACGGAGTTACGCATAGAATTATTCCCGATCGCATCGAAGCCGGCAGTTTCGTCATCGCCGCGGCGCTCACCGGCGGCGAAGTTTTGGTCAAAGGCGCGCGGGCGGAACATTTGGATGGGTTTTTGATCAAGCTCAAAGAAGCGGGTGTGGCGTTGAGCGCGGACGGTCAAGGTATTCGGGTCCAGGGCCACGGCAAAATAAAAAGCATCGACGTTAAAACGTTGCCCTATCCGGGATTTCCCACCGACCTGCAAGCGCAGATGATGGTGTTGATGGCGATTGCCGACGGTGTCAGCGTGATCACCGAAACGATTTTCGAAAACCGCTTCATGCACGCCCAGGAACTCGACCGCATGGGCGCGCAGATCAAGCTCGAAGGTAATCGCGCCGTGGTGCGTGGTGTGCGCGAGCTGTCCGGCGCGCCGGTGATGGCCAGCGATCTACGCGCCAGCGTCGCCTTGGTGCTCGCCGGGTTGGTGGCTAACGGGACCACAGAAATTTCCCGAGTTTATCATTTGGATCGCGGCTACGAACAAATTGAAAAAAAACTTTCGCAGCTCGGCGCGCAAATCGCCCGGGTGGCGGGTTAACGGTTGCGATAAAAATAATTTAAATTATTGCTATGAACATCCCCCTGGTCAAAACTGCCGATCGTGAGTTTGCGCCGTTGATGATGCGGATTCTCGGCCGGCGCGGCACACGCGCCGGCGATGTCGAAAAGCGCGTCGAGGAAATCATCTCAGCGGTACAGCGGCGCGGCGATCGCGCGCTGGTGCATTACACCAAGCTTTTCGATCATGTGAGTTTGACGCCGGCGCGCTTGGAAGTAACGCGGGCTGAGATCAAAGAAGCGCTCGGCAAAGTTTCGCGCCAAGATCTAAGCGTACTCAAGCTCGCCGCCAAACGGATCGCGGCGTTTCATCGCCGTCAGTTACTGAAAAGTTGGTCCTATCGCGATCCTCTTGGCATGCGCCTCGGGCAAATGATCGCGCCGCTGGAACGGGTCGGCGTCTACGTGCCGGGCGGCAAGGCGATGTATCCGTCGACCGTGCTGATGAACGTGATTCCGGCCAAAGTTGCTGGCGTCGATGAAGTGATCATGACTTCGCCCATCGGCAAAGACGGCGCGATCATTCTCGCCGCCGCGCATATCGCCGGCGTCGATCGGATTTTTCGTGTCGGCGGCGCCCAAGCGATCGCCGCCTTGGCGTTCGGCACCGAGACCGTTCCCCAGGTCGATAAGATCGTCGGGCCGGGAAATATTTTTGTCGCCACCGCCAAGCGCCTGGTGTTCGGCGAAGTGAACATCGATTCCATCGCCGGCCCGAGTGAAATTCTTTTGCTCGCCGACGACTCGGCCGATGCCGCTTACGTCGCCGCCGATATGCTGTCGCAAGCCGAGCACGATGAGCTGGCGGCGGCGCTGTGCGTAACCACTTCAATGGCGACGGCAAGAAAAGTTCAAAAGGCCCTGGAAGCCCAGTTGCTCAGCACCAAGCGGCGAAGCATTTCCCTGCAATCGCTCAAAAAATATGGCGCCATTATCGTCGCCCGCAGCGAGAAGGAAATGATCGAGCTGGCCAACGCGATTGCGCCAGAGCATATTGAACTGCTGGTCAAGCAGCCGCAAAAAATGGCGCGCCAGATTCGTAACGCCGGGGCGATGTTTCTCGGTCCCTACTCGCCGCCGCCGCTGGGAGATTATTTAGCCGGACCCAATCATGTGCTGCCCACCGGCGGCAGCGCGCGTTTTTTTTCGCCCCTCGGTACTTACGATTTTCTCAAGCGCACCACGGTGATTCGTGCCGAGAAGCGCGGGCTTAAAAAATTAGCGACGAAGATCGCCCAACTCGCTCGGCTCGAAGGATTGGACGATCATGCGCGCTCGGTGGAAGCGCGCTTTAAGAAGAGTTTTTAGTTTTTAGTTGGCGAATTGACGGGAGATAATTATGGCACGGTCTGCGAAGGTAGTGCGAAAAACTAAAGAAACCGACATCACGGTCAAGCTCGATGTCGACGGCAGCGGCAAGGCGGCGATCGAGACCGGCATGCCGTTTTTCAATCACATGCTCGACGCCTTTAGCCGCCACGGCTTTTTCAACGTCGAGATCCAGGCCAAGGGCGATCTCGAAGTCGACTATCATCACACCGTCGAAGATGTCGGCTTGGCGCTGGGACAAGCGTTCAAAGACGCGTTGGGCGACAAGCAGGGCATCCGCCGCTTCGGCGAAGCGAGCTGTCCGCTGGACGAGACCTTGG
Organism: Deltaproteobacteria bacterium; assembly: GCA_009692615.1. Taxonomy (NCBI): domain Bacteria; kingdom Pseudomonadati; phylum Myxococcota; class Myxococcia; species Deltaproteobacteria bacterium. The sequence continues at coordinate 5,811 of SHYW01000141.1, forward strand.
CAAAAGTGGTGGTCGATCTGAGCGGCCGGCCTTATTTATCTTACAACGTAAAAATTCGGCCAGGCCGGGTGGGCGATTTCGACACCGACTTGCCGCACGAGTTTTACGCGGCGTTCGCCAATCAGTTGGGAATGAATCTCCATATTGACGTTCCCCGCGGCGAAAATCCCCATCACATCATTGAGGCCTGCTTCAAAGCGTTCGCCCGAGCGATGGATTTAGCCACTCAAGTTGATCCGCGCGTCGAAGGCGTGCTGTCGACTAAAGGAAGCCTGTAAATTTCGTTTAGCACGTTTTAAACGGTCGGCAAGATGATCGCGATTATCGACTACGGCATGGGTAATCTGCGCAGCGTGCAGAAGGGCTTGGAGCGCGTCGGCTTCGAGGCCATCGTCACCCGCGATGTCGGCCAGATTCTTTCCGCCCGCGGCGTGGTATTGCCCGGGGTTGGTGCGTTCAGCGCGTGCATGGAGAATCTCGCCAAGTTCGGTCTCATCGAACCGATTCGCGAGCTGGTGCGCCAAGCGAAACCGTTTCTGGGAATTTGTCTCGGCTTTCAATTATTATTTTCCGAGAGCGAGGAGTTCGGCAAGCAAAAGGGGCTCGATCTTTTTCCCGGCCGAGTGGTCGGCTTTCACGCCGGCGAAAATTTAAAAGTGCCGCACATGGGTTGGAACCGCATCGACAAACAAAAAGACTCGCCGTTCTTGGACGGCATCGCCAGCGGCGATTATGTTTACTTCGTCCACTCGTTCTACGTCGCGCCCGACGATGGCGCGATCGTCGCGACGACCACGGATTACGGTCAGTCTTTCGTTTCGAGTATTGCCACCGACCGATTGTTCGCCTGCCAGTTTCACCCGGAGAAGAGCCAGGAATTAGGCCTGCGCATTCTCACCAACTTCGGCCGCTTTGTGGCGGCAAACTAATTCCATGCTGATCATTCCCGCCATCGATTTGAAAGACGGCCGCTGCGTGCGACTGTTTCAAGGCGAGATGGATCGCGAAACGGTCTATTTCGAAAATCCGCTGGATGCCGCCAAACATTGGCTCGACGAAGGGGCGAGGTTTCTCCACATCGTCGATTTGAACGGCGCGGTGGAAGGGCGGCCGGTGCATACCAAAGAAGTCGCGGCGATTTGCCGCGAGCCCGGCTTGACCGTGGAGCTAGGCGGCGGCTTGCGCTCCGTTGAAGCGGTGGAAGCGGCCTTCGATCTCGGTGTGGCCCGCGTCGTGATCGGTACCGCCGCCTATGACAACGCTGAGTTTGTGCGCGCGCTGTGCACCAAATTTCCCGGCAAGGTCGTCGTCGGCATCGACGCGCGCCAAGGCAAGGTGGCGGTCAAAGGCTGGAAGGAAACCACGACCATGGACGCCGTCGAACTGGCCCAGCGCTGCGAAGCCGACGGCGCGGCGCGCATCATCTATACCGATATCAGCCGGGACGGCACCCGCGACGGCGTCAATTTGGCTGAAACTTTGAAAATCGCCGAAGCGGTGAAGATTCCGATCATCGCTTCCGGCGGTGTATCGACGCTGGACGATCTGCGCAATCTTATGCCCTTGGAAAAATCCGGCGTCGAAGGCGTGATCGTCGGCAAAGCGCTCTACGCCGTTGCGTTTTCTTATCGGGATGCCTTAATGGCGGTGCGCTAGCACTGCGCTAGCGGCTGTCTTTCAATTTCTAATACGGCGAGAAAATAGGTTATCGAATGAACGGATTGCTCAAACAATTATGGCAAGGTTGGGTCAAGGTCGCGAAAAAAATCGGCGACTTTCAAGCCCGGCTGATGTTGACGATTTTTTATTTTGTCTTGATCCTGCCCATGGGACTGATCGCCCGCTGGTTCGCCGATCCGCTGGCGCTGAAAAAATCCGCCGCGGCGTGGACGAGCCGCACGAACGCGCCGTCGACCCTCGAAGACGCGCGGAGACAGTTCTGATGCATATCCTCGGACTGTCATTTTTCTATCACGACGGCGCAGCGGCGCTGCTTCACGACGGCATGTTGGTGGCGGCCGCCGAAGAGGAGCGTTTTTCCCGGTTGAAGCACGACAGCGGTTATCCGGCGCTGGCGATTCGCTTTTGCCTCGACAGCGCTAAGATCGCCGCGCGCGATCTCGACTACGTGGTGTTCTACGAAAAGCCGTTCGTCAAGTTCGAAAGGATTCTCACCACCGCGCTTCATACCGCGCCTCGCTCCCTCGATCTGTTTACTCGGGCGATGAAAAACTGGCTGGTGGACCGGCTGTGGATCAAAAACCTTTTGCAGCGCGAGTTGGGCCTTGAGCCCAATAAAATTCTCTTCTCCGAGCATCATCTGTCCCACGCCGCCAGCACGTTTTTTTGTTCGCCCTTCGACGAGGCCGCGCTGTTGACCATCGACGGTGTCGGCGAATGGGCGACGGCGAGTTCGGGCGTCGGCAAGGGCAACCAATTCAATCTCAGCAAAGAAATTCGCTTTCCCCATTCTCTCGGGCTGCTTTACAGTGTGTTCACGGCGTTTCTCGGTTTCGAAGTCAACGAAGGCGAGTACAAGGTGATGGGCATGGCGCCCTACGGCGAGCCCCGTTACGTCGACAAGGTCGAGAAGTTATTTCACCTCGGCAACGACGGCGGCTTTCGCTTGAACATGGAATACTTCGCCTACCATTACTCACCGACCCAAGCGTTCACCGCCAAGTTCGTCGAATTGTTCGGCGCGCCGCGGCAGCCGGAAACTTATTTTTTTACCACTTCGAGCGGCTATCCGAGTTACTTCGGCGCCAAGCCGTCGAACTATGACGAACTGGTCAAACGCAACGAATACTACGCCGACATCGCCGCGAGCATTCAAGTGGTCACCGAAGAGATTCTGCTCAAAATGGCTGGCGCCTTGCAACGCGAAACCGGCCAGCGCCGTTTGTGCATGGCCGGCGGCGTGGCGCTCAACAGCGTCGCCAACGGCCGCATTCTAAAAGAGACTGGCTTCGAGGAAATCTATATTCAACCCGCGGCCGGCGATAGCGGCGCGGCGTTGGGCGCGGCGCTTTACGCTCATCACATGGTGTTGGGCCAGCCGCGCCGCTTCGTTATGGAGCATGCCTACTGGGGCCAGGGCTTCGATAACGGCGCGGTGCGCGATACTCTCGCCCAGCAAAATATTCGCGGCGAAGAATTTAGCGACGAAGAAAAACTCTTGGACCGGGTCGCCGACGCGCTCAGCCGCGGCAAAGTCGCCGGTTGGTTTCAGGGCCGTTTTGAATGGGGGCCGCGCGCCCTCGGCCATCGCAGCATCATCGCCGATCCGCGCCGCAATGAAATGAAGGACGTGGTCAACACCAAGATCAAATTCCGCGAGCCCTATCGCCCCTTCGCGCCTTCGGTGTTGGAAAACCGCGCCAGCGAGTTTTTCGATTTGCCCGAGCCCGAGCGTCACTATCCCAACCGCTTCATGCTTTACGTCGTCGACGTTCAGGACGGCGCCAAGGAAAAACTGCCGGCGATCACCCATGTCGACGGCAGCGCGCGTTTGCAGACCGTGCGCCAAGATACTTCGCCGCGCTATTACCGCCTAATCGAAAAGTTCGGCCAAGCCACCGGCGTGCCGGTGCTGCTCAACACTTCGTTCAATCTGCGCGGCGAACCGATCGTCACCAGCCCGGCCGACGCGCTCAAGACTTTTTACAACAGCGGACTGGATTTTCTCGTACTGGGCGACTGCATCGTCGAGAAAGACGCGTGAAACCGATCGCGCAGAAAATTGTCCTAGCCGGCGTGGGAATTCTATTCGCCTTGGCGCTATGCGAAGGTTTGGTTTGGCTGACGCCGCAGAAATTGCTGACGCCGCGTTTGCGCGAACTCGGCAAACGCATGGAGCTGTATCGCAGCACCGACGGCATGTACGTCGCTGATGAAGAACTGCTCTTCAAGATTCGCCCGAATACGGACATCATGGTCGATCATCCCGATTACCATGTGCGGATCAAAACTAATCTCAATCTTCCCGGTATCGGTTTTCGCGGCGGCAGTTTGGGCGGAACCGCGTGGGGCGCGGCGGTGGGAGATTCGTTTACCTTCGGTGTCGGCATGGATCAGCAGGATACCTGGGTGGCGATCTTGGCGCAGGCGCTGGGCAAAGAAATTATTAACTTTGGCATTCCCTCCCAAGGGCCGGCGCAGTACACGCGCATTCTCAAACGCTATGCCTTGGCGCTCAAACCGCGGCTAGTTTTTTACGGTTTTTATTTCAACGATCTCAATAGCGTCAATCGCTTCAACCGCTTGCAGCGCAACCGGTTTCCGGTGAGCCGATATCTGCGCCAATACTCAGTGCTCTACAATCTCGTTCATGAAAGCAGGCCACAATCGGCCGCGGCGCAAGACGCCGAACCGGCGGAAGGCGACGGTGCCCAACTTAATATCGCCGCCGCAGACGTGCGCCGCTCCTTGGCCCGGCAGAACCGCAACTTCGAACAGCGCTGGCAACTGACGGCGCAAGAAATCGACGAGGCGATCCGGGCGAGTAAGGATGCCCCGGTTGAAATGGTCCTGCTCTATCTGCCGTCGCGCTGGGAAATCTACTGGGAACAACTGAAAGCGCAAAATAATTTTTCCGATGAGCTCGACATCGACAGATTACGGCGTACTGTTGTAGAATATTGCGGTCAGCGAAAGCTCACCTGCTTCGACCTGACGCCAGTGCTCAAGCGCGAAGCGGCGCAGGGCAAGCAGCTGTACTTCCCGATCGACGGCCACTGGAACAAGCAAGGCAATCGCATCGTTGCCGAAGCGCTGCAAAAATTCTTAAGCGAAAAGAGGCTAGCCGGGTGAAAGTTCTCGATTCATTGAAAAACCGCTTCTCGATCATGGGCGAGCTGATGGCGTTCTTGTGGGTGCGCAAGCTATGGTGGATGATCCCGATGGTGATTGTTCTGTTAGCCTTCGGCCTGCTGATTCTCTTCACCCAGACCAGCGCGCTGGCGCCGTTTTTGTATCCGCTGTTTTAGCTGCGCGGTAGATCGGCGATCTCCGATCGTTGCCGAAGTTACGTTGAACGGTGTGATGGAACTCTGCCTCAGTTGGAAGGAGGTAATATTCTCCGGGTTCTCAGCCCAGTGATTATCTCTTTTGCCAAACCGTTCTCCAAATCGTCCATTCCGGTTGCGGCACCGTAGATTCCACCCCAACCGAAGGTTTTGCCGGCATCTCCGCCGTAGATTAGCCTCCCGGATGCAGCATCTTTTATTTCAACCTCGGCATGTAATTGCATTGAACCTAGTCCCGCTAACACGAAGCGTGCGAAGCGATTACCTTCCTCATAGATCGTGAACTTGACGTTCAACAAGAGGTCTTTCACCCCGGGATCGCCCAGCGAGATGTTTTCAAATCGCTCTTTGCAGCAGTTGAGAATTTCCGCCTTTATTAGCGCCTTCATGCGTGATTGCGCGGGTTCGGGAACCGTGACGCCTTGAGCGGTTGAAGTCTGAATAGTAATCGACTTGTACTCACTAAGATCCACTACATTATCCGCCGATCTTAAGTTGAGGGCAGTCGTGCCGCATCCTACGGTCAAAAATAGTATCGGGAATAGGATCGATTTAAAGTAGGCGAGCATCCTAACCGCTGCTCCAATTCTTTTCTGAATCGATTTGTAACTGATCAAAGTACGATGATGTCTCTAACGCCATTGATCTTTGATATTTAAGGAACCTCTGAACAACTGCCCTGGAAGCAGGGCAGCGGAGGATAGATCGTTTTTTTCGTAATGAGTTACAGTTTTTGCGAAGTTATATCAGATTACATTTTGCTCTCGTGGTTAATAGGGTCCTTAGTTTTGCCTCGATTTG
>SHYW01000142.1 GCA_009692615.1 Deltaproteobacteria bacterium
TTCTGATCCTTGCATAAAGCTCCACTGTGAACATCCTTCCAGCCTCCCGATGCCATTCAATAACATCGAGACAGCCTACAGGACCGGTACACTTTTGACCCGCCATTTTCTGCCAGATCTTTGCCGGTTCAGTGGTACACTTTACGCCCACGATTTATAGCCAAGACGAGATTCGTCGCTCACTCTCGGAATGACACCAAAAATAAAGTGCCAGCATCGCGAAAGCGTCTGGTCTCTAGAAATAGTTACTTACGCAGCCCCAGCTCGCGCTGCGCTTCGAAGAGCGGCGCCGTGTCGGCGACTTCGCTCAGTGGAACCTGCCGGGCGATGTTCATCGATTTGCGCAGACCGTCGAGCACCACGCGCATGCCCTCTTCGGGAATGCTGCCATCGGCGCTGAAAACATTCACCGCGGAATCGTAACCGGCTTCGGCGAATTCCTGCTTCGACTTGGCCCAATTGACTAGCACTTGAATCGTGCCTTCGCGGTTTTTCAAAATATAATTGTTCGCCTTGAGCATCGCCCGCAGCACCCGCTTCACCTCGTCGGGCCGCTCGGATAATTTTTTCATGCCGGTGGCCAGGCCGTTGTACGGGAAGCGGAAAATATCGCCGGTGCGGCTGATGATGTTGAAGCCCATCCGTTTGGCTTCGAAATCCACCGGCGGCGCGACAATCATCACGTCGATGACGCCTTCTTTTAACGCGGTCAAACGAGCGGCATCGGAACCGAGGGCCAAAAGTTTGATCTCGGTCTCGGGATCGATGCCGTAGTGTTTGACCACCATGCGCGCGATGATATCGGGCGTCGAGCCGTAGGAGCCGACGCCGATGGTTTTACCTTTCACTTCTCGAACGGTTTTGATGTCCGCTCGGCTCACCAACGACAAGGGCGTGCGGTCGAGTGAACAGGCGATCATTTTTACCCGCGCACCTTTCAAGTTGGCGACGATGGTCGAGCCGATCAAAGTTGAATAATCGACATCGGCGCTGACCAACGCCATGGTCGCGACGTTGGGATTCATGCGAATGATTTCCGCGTCGATGCCTTCCTGTTTGAAAAAACCGCGGGTTTGCGCAACGCCGACGGTGAGATTGGAAATATTATAATTCGACACGCCGATCCTGACTTTGTCGGCGGCGTGAACATCGGCCGCGAACAAGATGGCGAACAAAATCAGGACAATCATTCTCACCCGCATCAAAAACCTCCGCTTGGATAGTGGTTCAATTTAATTTCAACGAAGTGTCTTTGTAGAGGCAGACCCCCGTGTCTGCCCTCTGGGACGGGCGACCACAGGGGGCCGCCCCTACATACGATGTTCCTTGGCAACCGTGGCACCAGATTATAATTGAGCTAAGCATCAATGAATTTTTATACTCGCACGGTTGTCGAAAGCAAAGCCCAAATTGGCTAGAGTGGTTTCATGGCCGACAACGATCTGCAAGAATATCTCGCGCGCTTGGAAGCCGCCGGCAAACTGCACTGGATCGAACAGCGCGTCGATCCATGCTGGGAAGTCGCCGCGATCACGCGCCACACCTTCGACCGTTACGGTTGGAACGAGCGGCCGGCGCTGGGCTTTCGCCAGGTCGGAGATTGTCAGTTTCCGCTGGTGATCGGCGTCATCGGCGGCTCGCCGGCGATCTACGCCCACGCGCTTTCCACGACTGTCGAAAAAATTCCCCAAGTCTGGGAGAACGCCCAGCGCCATCCCATCGATCCCGTCATCGTGCCAAGCGGTCTGTGCAAAGAGATTGTCCAGCGCGGCGCCGACATCGACGTATTGTCATTGCCGCAAGTGGTTTGGACACCGAGCCAAGATCCCGGACCCTACATCACCGCGCCGGTGATCGTCACCAAAGATCTCGAAACCGGCCGGCGCAATGTCGGGACCTATCGAATTCAGATGAAGGGCAAGCAGCATGTCGGTCTCTACGTCGGCGGCGCCCAGCACGCGGCCAGACATATCCGCCAGTACGAAGCGGCGAAACAAGACATGCCGATCGCCATCGCCATCGGCATGGACCCGACCATCGTGCTTTGTTCGATCAGCAAGTTTCCCTACGGCACCGATGAGTTTTCCATCGCCGGCGGCATGCGCGGCGAGCCGGTACCGCTGGTGCAATGCGAGACCGTCGACCTGCAAGTGCCGGCCAACGCCGAGATCGTTCTCGAAGGCGTGCTGCGCGCCGGTTATCGCGAAGCGGAAGGACCGTTCGGTGAATTTTCCGGTTACATGAGTCCGGGCGGTCAACAGCCGGTGATCGACATCACCTGCATCACGCGGCGGCGCGCGCCGGTCTATCATTCATTTTTAAGTCAAATGCCGCCCAGCGAATCGAGCTGCATCCGCAGTCTCAGCCGCTCCGCCGGATTGTTTCACCACCTGCGCAACGTGCTCGGCCTGCCGGTAAAAGACGTTCACTTCACCGAAGCCGGGGGCGCTAGCGGTATGTTGGTGATCGCGATGAAAAAAGAATATCCCGAACAAGTGAAAGAAGTCGCCTGGGGCGCCTGGTCGCTGATGAACAAGGAAGGCAAATTCACCGTGGTGGTCGACGACGATATCGACGTGCGTAGTCCATTCCAAGTCGAATGGGCCATGGGCTTTCGCGCTCAACCGGCGCGCGACAGTTTCATCGTCGACGGCGTCGTGCCCTCCGGCGTCGATCCATCGACTGCCGCGGCGGATATTCCCCAACACGACCCGCGCCGGCGCTCCGGCAGCAAAATGTTGATCGACGCCACGCGCAAGCACGCCTACCCACCCGCCGCGCGCGTGCCAAAAGAATTTATCGACAAGGCGAAGAATAAATGGTCCGAGTACGGTTTTACAAAATAATGACAATGCCATTGACTCACCACGGAGAACGCGGAGGACACGGAGGTCGGAAAAATTATTACCAGATACTTCGTGCGCTCCGTGTCCTCCGTGGTGAAAATACTTTCGCCGTTATCCTCGCGATTGCCGCATTCATGGCGGTCATCCCCGCCGCCCACGCCGCCGACAAAGTCCGCATTTCTTTAACCAGCTACAACCTAAGTTTTCTCTCAGCCGGCGTGGCGGCGAAGAAAGGCATCTTCAAAGAAGAAGGTTTGGACGTCGAGGTCATCCGCATGAACGCCAACGTGGCGATGTCGGCATTGATCGCCGGCGAATGCGACTACACGATGATCTTCGCGTCGGTCATCCGTGCCGCCATGCGCGGCATTCCTCTCAAAGTCGTCGCCGTGCTGATCGACAGCCCGCCCTACGCTTTCATCGCTCGGCCGGAAATCAACGCCTTAAAGTCTCTTAGAGGCAAGACCATCGGCATCGGCGTATTTGGCAGCTCGAACGACGTCGTCGCCCGCTTGATGTTGGAACGGACGGGCGTCGATCCCGACAAAGAAACCAAGCTCATCGCGTTCGGTTCGGATAGCGCGCGCTTCGCCGCTCTCAAAGAAGGACTCATCGATGCCACGATCATCGCGCCCCCGGCCGACTCACAAGCGCGCAAAATAGGTTTGAACGTTCTGGCGCGCGCTGACGATTTTTTCAAATTTCCCCATATCGGCCTCGGCACCAGCAATAAGAAACTAAAAGAGAAGCCGCAAGAAGTCGCGGCGCTGATCAAAGCTTTTATTCGCGCCAATCGCTTTATCCGCGACAACCGCCAGGAAGCGATCAACATACTCGCCGACTGGGGCAAGATTCAGCGCGACGATGCCGCGGCAGCGTATGACTCGACCTGGCAACTGTTCAGCCCCGACGGCGCCATCCCCGAGGACGGCATGAAACTGGTGATCGACGACGCCAGAAATGCCTTGAAGCTAACGCGTCCGGTGCCCATCGGCGAAGTCGCCGACGCGAGCGCCTTGCGCGAAGCCCAGCGCATGCTCGGCATCAAGGCGCGCTAGAATGACAAAGACATTTCACCACGAAGAGCACGAAGGTAGGAAAAAATTTATCCGAACCCTTCGTGACCTTCGTGGTGAGAAGTACTTTCGCATAAAGCAGGGAGAATTCACTCATGGTCAACTTCATGGATTTCTACTACACCGGTCCCGACACACTCGCCGGCCGCTACATGCGAAAATTTTGGCATCCGGTCTACCGCGCGCAGGATTTAAAACCCGGCTGGGCCAAGCCGATCAAGATTCTCGGCGAACAGTTCACGCTCTACCGCGGCGACGGCGGCAAACCCCACGTCGTCGACTTTCGCTGCCCGCACCGTCAATCGCAACTCTCCATTGGCTGGATTGAAGACGACGCCATTCGCTGCCGCTTTCACGGCTGGAAGTTCGATCAAACCGGCCAGTGCGTCGAACAACCGGCGGAAAAAGAATCGTTTGCGGAAAAAATGCGCATCCGCAGCTGCCCGACCGAAGAATATCTCGGGCTCATATTCGTCTACTTCGGCGACGGCGCGCCACCGCCGCTGCCGCGCTATGCCGATTTCGAGAAAGATAATTTATGGGCGGAAACCTACGTGCGCCCGTGCAACTACGTCAACAACTTGGAAAACGATCCGATCCACATTCCCTTCACCCACCGCGAATCGGAATTCTACATGAACCGGCCGCCAGAGATTCCCGATATCAGCGTCGAAGAAAGCGAATGGGGAGTGCTGTTGCAATCGACGTTTCCCAGCGGCCGGCTCTACATCACGCAGCATGGCTTGCCGAACATTCTGTGCTTTCGCGAGCGCGACCGCGATCACCTCGCCTGGCGCGTGCCCATCGACGACAACAGTCATTGCAGTTTCCAGCTTGACGTGACGCACATCACTGAAGGCGAAGAAGGCGAAGCCTATAAAAACCGCCACAAAGCCCGCGAAGGCAAACTCGGCCGTTCGCCCAAAGAAATCGGCGAAGCGGTCTTGCGCGGCGAACTGCGCATTCAAGATATAGACGGGCTCGAGCGCTCAAACATCGTCTGGATCCAAGACTACGCGACACAAGTCGGCCAAGGCGAGCTCGATCTGAGAAAAAAAGAAATGCTCGGCCGCTCCGACCGCGCCCTGATCCTGATCAGAAAAATCTGGGAGCGCGAGCTGCAAGCGTTGGCAGAAGACAAACCGCTCAAGCAATGGCAGCGCAGCGAACGGCTGGCGGGACTGCATTCAAGCGCGAACGATTGACTGCAACGATGAGCAAACACTTGCGCTCCGTAAATCTTAGTCCGAATTCCGATTCTCTCCCCCTCGACGGGGGAGAGTTAGAGTGGGGGTGCGACGCACCTTGCACTGCGGCAAATCTGTTCGCTTTGAAAAACAACCGCAGCGAAGCTGCGCCAAATTTGGAGGTTAACCAATGAAACTGACTCTCGACAAAGCCAATATCATCGCCGATCAAACCCTCGCCAAAGCACGCGAGGCGAAATATCGTCCCATGTGCGTCGCGGTGTTGGACGACGGCGGCTGCTTGAAAGTGCTCAAACGCGAAGATGCCGCCAGCATCCTGCGCCCGGACATCGCCATCGGCAAAGCCTGGGGCGCCGTCGGCATGGGCGAATCGAGCCGTTCGTTGAGCGAACGGTTAAAAGAGCGGCCGGCATTTCTCGGCGCGCTATCGGTGATGTCCCAAGGCAAGGTCGTGCCGGTGGCCGGCGGCGTACTGATCATGGACGGTGCTGAGATAATCGGCGCCGTCGGCGTCAGCGGCGGCACCGCGGATGAAGACGAAGACTGCGCCATCGCTGGCATCAAAGCCGCGGGCTTGGTCGCCAAATCTTGAGCGGAGTTGCGTAATGCCGACCATCGACTACATGGACTGCTTTCCCACCGGACCCGGAACCATCGCCGGTAAATACCTGCGCAAATTCTGGCACCCGGTACTGCGCGCCGAAGACTTGAAGCCGGGCTGGGCCAAGCCGATTCGCATCATGAGCGAAGACTTCACGCTCTACCGCGGCGAGAGCGGCCGGCCGCAGGTGGTCGAGTTTCGCTGCCCGCACCGCCAGTCGCAGCTATCCGTCGGTTGGGTCGAAGGCGACGCGTTGCGCTGCCGCTTTCACGGCTGGAAGTTCGATGGCTCGGGCCAATGCATCGAGCAGCCGGCGGAGAAAGAAGCTTTCACCGAGAAGGTGCGCATTCGCAGCTATCCGACCGAAGAATACTTAGGCATGATCTTCGTCTACTTCGGCGACGATGCTGCGCCGCCGCTGCCGCGCTTCCCCGATTTCGAAAAAGCCGGATTGTGGGTGGAGACCTATATCCGTCCCTGTAATTTTTTGAACAACATCGAAAACGATCCGGTGCACATCCCATTCACCCACAAAGAATCGGAATTTTTCCTGCGCCGGCCGCGCGAGATTCCCGCGGTGCTACAGGAAGAAACCGAATGGGGCTTGATGCTGACGACGACGACCTCCACCGGGCGCGTGCAGTATTTGCATTACGGCATGCCGAACATTCTCGGTTTTAAAGAATCCGACCGCGATCATCTCGCCTGGCGCGTGCCCATCGACGACGAAAGCCACGCCAGCTTTCAACTCGACATCCAGCATGTCCAGGACGGCATCGAAGGCGAAGCGGTGAAAAAACGCCACGCCGCGCGCACCGGCAAACTCGGCCGCGCGCCCAATGAACTCGGCGCCGCCGTGCTACGCGGCGAGATCCGCATTCAAGATCTCGAAGGCGACGACAAAGCGAATATCGTGTGGATTCAAGACTACGCCGTGCAAGTCGGCCAGGGCCCCTACGAGCTGCGCCAGAAAGAAAACCTCGGCCGCTCCGACACGCCGCTGATCCTGCAAAGAAAAATCTGGATACGCGAGCTGCAAGCGCTGGCCGACGGCGCGCCGCTCAGCCAGTGGCGGCGCACGGAAAGAATTCAACAATTGATTTCCTATTCACACGTTCCCGAACCAAGCCAGGCCAAGGTGTAAGCCCAGCGTTATGAAGCTTGGGTTGATCACAATTCTGGGCCCACTGACGCTGGTCGCGACACTCGCCGGCAGCTGTACATGAAGTGTACAATACCTTCGGCGCCGACAAAAAATGCCGTGTCTAATGACAATCGATGCATCGGCGCGCGCGGTCAGCGCAGACGATAACAGGAGCGACTCGGCAATCCCGTCCGAACAATTCGCTGTACGGGTGCATCTATCGCCGGGGCTATGGGTGTATACTGAAATTGACGAATGTTTGAGGAGGATAATCAGCAATGGAGATTCCCCTGAAAATCACCTTCCGCGACATTGCGCCGTCGCCGGCCATCGAAGCGAACATCCGCGAGAAGGCCGCCAAGCTCGACTCCCTGTACGATCACATCATCAGTTGCCGGGTGATTGTCGAAGCGCCGCACCACCATCATCACAAGGGAGTCACCTATGAAGTGCACATCGATTTGACCGTGCCCGGCGGCGAGCTGGCGATCAGTCACGCGCCGAAACGATTGGCGGCAGCGAAATTGAACCACGGCGAAGATCCGGAAAAGGAATTAACCGAATTCCATGAGCCCAGCAAACATGCGGCCCACGAAGATGTCTACGTCGCGATCCGCGATGCATTCCACGCCGCGGGGCGCAAGCTGCAAGACCACGTGCGGCGCCAGAGCGGCCAGGTCAAAGTTCACGAGCCCGTGGCGGTCGCCCGTATCGTCAAACTTTTCCCATTCGAGGATTATGGTTTTCTAGAAACTCCCGATAGGCGCGAACTCTATTTTCATAGGAACAGCGTGCTGGCGCCGGGCTTCGAGCGCCTCGATGTCGGCACGGAGGTCCATTTCGCCGAGGAGATGGGCGACAAGGGGCCCCAGGCGAGCACGGTTCGCTTCACTGCTGGATGATTGCATCGGCGGCACCGAGCGACGGATCGCCGCCGTAATCCTCGCCCGCTAAGACGGCGGCGGGCTCAGCGCGCATCGAAACGATGCCGCAAGTGGCGCCACGAGCGGACGATTGACGCTCCGACCGGCGCTCGGCTCGGCCGAGTTCAAAACCTTGGCCAATTGTCACCGGCAGTTTCGCACCAGCGGTAAACCGCGCAGGAATTTATCCCGTCAGCCCTTTTGCACCGACCCGGCAAACAAGCTAAGTTGCCGTGACCTTATTCGGGAGAAGGAAGGTGCCCGGTGGTGCCGTTGGTCTTCAAAACCAAGCAGAGGGTCGTAAGGTCCTCGGAGGGTTCGACTCCCTCCCTTCTCCGCCAATTGCGTCAAGCACTCACGCGAACGACCTGCGGCTTGTTGCCAGCGTCTTCGCTTTCCTTGACGCGGCGATGGTAGGCATCTAAAAACCGGCTGGAAATAATTTCCGTCGGCGTCAGCGCCGAGTGCAATTCCTCGACAACGATCTTCGGTTCGGATTCGACGACCGCGGGTGCTTTCGCTGTCGGCTCGGCGAGGTTCACCGATCGCTCAGCTTGCAGCTCGGGCTTATCCGTAACCTGGGCGACCGCGTTGGGAGAGTCTCCCCAAATCGCCGAGTAAATGTGATCGCCGATATCTTTGCCGGTAAACCATTCGACGACGGAATTGATCACGCCGGTGACCAAGCCGCCGAGCCGTCCCCAGAGCGCGCCGCCGATGACCCGCGGCACGGCGCCGATTTGATCGCCGCTCAAGTTGCGATAGATCGTCGAGACGATCGGGATATGCTGCAAGGGATTGATGATGTCGAGAAAATCGCCGAAGCTGAAATCGGGTTTTTCCCACAGTGAAAACGGTTTTCCCGTCTTGGCGTTCGCCGCACCGCGGACTTTGTCGTCGCCCGCGCTAACCTCGTCCATCACCCGTGAATAGGGCGAAGCCGGCGCGGCGCCGCGCCGGCGCACTTCGTTGGGCGCTGGCGTTTCGCTCGACCGTTCCGCCGGGCTGACAGGATTGATATCGAGAAGCATTAGCGCGCTTGGCTCACAGTGGATGACTGCGGCGGCAAACTATTTTGCGTCAGTCGAATCTCGACCCGCCGGTTGCTACGCCGATTGGGCGCCGTGGAATTCGCGGTGCGAGGCCGATAATTGGCGAAGCCTTGCACTGAAATGCGCGCCGGATGAATCCCCTTCTCGATCAAGTAGCGCGCCACCCGGCTGGCGCGGGCGGCGGAAAGTTCCCAGTTGGAAGGAAACGCCGCACTGGCGATGCGCAAACTATCGGTATGGCCGCTCACGGCCACTGACAGACCGGCGTGGGCGATAATAATCGTTACCAGTTTTTCCAGCACCGGCAGCGCTTGCGGCCGCAGATCGGCCTTGCCCGAAGCGAACGGCACGCTGTCGCGTAACGAGAAAAGAATTTCATTTTGCGTCGCCTCGATATCGACATCGTTTTGCAGCCCGGCGCCGGCAACAAAATCATTCAAATCATTGCCTACGGCTTGCCAAGCGTTGGCGCTCATCCTGTCGTCGATTGGATTCGGCGGCGCTACGGCGATCGGCGTGGCGACGGCGGGTGTCCGCGGCGCCGACAATTTAACTGCAACTTTTCCTGTCGCATGCCACAACACGACGAAACCCAAGAGCAACAAGGTCAGATCGCTCAAGGTGATCATCCACCAATTGTTGTCGCTGTCGTTGGGCGCAACCAGTCGCGATGGGGCCGGCGAATAGCCGCGACGATTCGACGGGTCGACCAAATGCAAAGCTCGTGTCATAAAACTCAGCGCTCGGCTGGCACGCCGGCGGGCGCCCATTCTTGAAGTTTTTCGCCGTAACTGCGCTCGCGCAGGTAGGCGCTGACATTGTCGGTGAAGTTGGCACTTTCACCGCGGGCGATCATCAAGATCCAATCGCGGGTGAGCAACATGGAACTTTCTCGCTCCACCGCCACCGATTGGAGCCGGGCGAGAATCGGCGCCACCACGACGTTGGCAAAAACCGCGCCGTAAAGCGTCGTCAGTACAGCCAAGCCAAGGGCGGAGGGTAATCCTTTGGGATCGACTTCGGACAACCGGCTGAGCAACAAGACCATGCCGATCAGCGTGCCGATCAAACCGAAGGAAGGCAGCAGTTTGCCGAAGGTCGAAAGGATTTGCCGATTGATTTCCGCACCGGCGGCGAAATGGGCCAGGCGATGTTCCAAGCGCAGACGAATTTTTTCTTCGTTGTGCAGATCCACCAGCAGGCCGACACCGTAACGCAAGAAGTCATCTTTCAAATGGCGCTCGTGATTTTCCAAAGCGCGAATACCGTGCAGCCGGAACAACTCGGTCAGACGGCGCAGTTCCAGGGCGTGGCTATCCATGCTCACCGGCTCGCCGTTCAACAGCTCGCCGACGGCGTCGCGCAAACCAAACAGCTGCGACTTCGAATAGGAAAATACCGTCACGGTCACGGCGCCGCCAAGCGTCAACAATAACGACAGACCATCGAAAAACTCCGGCCGTAAAACCAAGCCGATGCAAACAAATGAACCGATGGTGAAAGGAATCAGAATACCGCGCAACACGCCAACCTCCCGAGCACCGCGAGCTTCGCCCGTCGCTCGGCCAGGACAAACCGCAGGAACCGTGCCAGTCATCTAGCGCGAGAACTGAGTGGCGGGCGGTGCGATAGGCGGCAAATATTTCCTAGGGTGGTGAAAGAAACGCTCGCTTTGCGGCAAGAAGCGCCGTGCGCGAATTGGCAAGCAAAGATGTCAGCGCCGAAGCTTTGACGCTCGGCGGCGGAGAATTGGCGCGGCGCGGTAAATAACAATTACACCGCGCGATGTAACCAAGGCGAACGCTCGGGCCCGCCCCGCGCGACAAGAAAACCTTTAAGCTTGCGAGTGGCAGCGAGCTCAGCGCTCAAGCCGTTCAAACGATCGTGGATTTTGCCGACGACGCCGGCGTCTAGTCGGCGAATCGACTGTCGTGGCAACGTCAATATGTCATGTTAACAGCAACGCGATTATGTCAGGGTAGTGCGTTGGGTTGAGGTCGTAAGTTAGAAACCTGGCCATAGCGGAACCCCACCTTGTTGGAGTTGGTTCGATATAGGCCAAGTGTATGCGTCGTTTTGGAATCGAAGGTAGCGATTTTTTCTGTTT
>SHYW01000143.1 GCA_009692615.1 Deltaproteobacteria bacterium
CGCTCAAGCCGAGTTTGTTGATCGCAGTCTCCAATAATTTGTCAGCGTCCTATTTCACCGCGCAATAGAGTTTCAATTCTTTCGCGCCCATCTGCGCATTCGCATGTATTTTACTCTTGTCGAATCGTTGCAGTTGAATTTGCCGTGCTCGGTGTTCGCCGTGCCATCGACCTTGATGCCCATGCGGTCGAGAGCCGTGCGCGTCGCGCTTTCCACCTGCGGCAACGACATAGTGAAGGTTCGATAAGCGACGCCGTCCATGGTGTAGGCCACCGACGTACCGGCGGTAACCCCGGTGCCGACACCAAAGAGCGTCATGCCGACACCAGCGCAGCCGCTGAAACTAAAGGTTGCAAGAACCGCGAGCGCGGCGAAGCGAATTGTTAGTTTTGCCATATGATAATCAACCATAGGCAATTAGCGCGCCAGCCTGCCGCATGATCGAATCCGCCAAAGCGTGGGAGTTTTTGACGCACCCGTGCTGGCAACGCCGATCGCGCCGATAAAAATGTTCCACCGACGGTAATTATTACCGGTTCGACCAGCGCAGGTTCAGCGAATCAGACTTAATGACCGCCGATGCCGGTGATCTTGATGCTGCCGTGCTTGGATTTGTATTTGCGGTTAAGCGCGATGATCACGCCGGTCAACCCTTCGATCACGTAAGCGTTGCTCGCCGGGCCGGCGTCGTAGGCGGTGGCGCCGATGCGCGTGATGATGTCCATCACCTTCAACTTCGCCTCGGCGTTGTCGCCGCACACCAACACGTCGCCCAGCGGCGCATCGACATCGCCAAGATCGACGGCGGAAATGTTATGCAACGCGCCGATCACCGGTGCTTCATCGCCGAGAATCTGCTGCGCTTCCTGCAACGCCGAACCGGCCGGCGGCACGAAGGGCCTTACTTTGTTGAGCGGCACCACCGTGTCGATGATGATTTTCCCCGCCACTTGGCCTTTCAAATCCTGCACCATCTGCGCCTGTCCTTCATAGGGCACGGCGATGACCACGAAGTTGGCGTCTTTCACCGCCTCTTGATTGGTCATGCCGACCATCTCGCCGGCGCGCAGTTTCGGTTTCAAAGTCTCCACCGCAAGCCGCGCCTTTTCGGCATCCCGCGAGCCGATGATGATTTTCACCCCAGGCGCGCCCAAGCGCAGCGCCAAGGCGCTGCCTAAGTTTCCCGTGCCACCGACGATCGCTACACTGAAGTTGTCCATAAATACATTTTGATCTAGCGAAAAAGATCTTCCGCCGCGGGGCGTAAAAGCTCTTGCACCGATCCATCCTCCCTTTTTTCGATTTGATATCCGCGCACCACCACGACGGGAACGCCGTCGCGCTTGCCCATGACTAATTCCGCCGCCGA
The DNA here is from genome assembly GCA_009692615.1 of Deltaproteobacteria bacterium. Lineage (NCBI taxonomy): Bacteria > Pseudomonadati > Myxococcota > Myxococcia > Deltaproteobacteria bacterium. The sequence continues at coordinate 1,370 of SHYW01000143.1, forward strand.
TGCGATTTCATCGGCGATCGCCGCCACCGCGGCTTTGAGTTCGTAACCATGGCGATCTTTCAATCCGCGTTCGTCTTTAATCGCCTTCATACCGGCAATACCGACTGCGACATCCACGGTACCGACGCGCCAGGCGCGGCCGAAACTGTCGCTGATGATCACGCCGACGCTTTTACTTGTGCGACTGCGAACCTCGTCGCGAATTGCCCGCGCCGAACGATCGGCATCTTGCGGCAGCAACGCGACAACGCCAATGCCAACATTGGATTGATCGACGCCGGCGTTGGCGCAGACAAAACCGTGGTGAGTCTCGACGATCATGGCGCGGCCGCCCGTGCGAATGACTTTTCGACTCTCGCCAAGTATCACTTCGACCAACGCTGCTTCTTTGTCCAGCTCTTGGCCCAACTGGCGCGCGCGCGCAGAGACTTGCACGTCATTCAAACGCACCATTCGCCCTTCGGCCTTGGAAACGATTTTCTGCGCGACGACTAAGACATCGTCGTCGGCCAACGCGACGCCCTGGCGTGAGCAGGCTTCGACAATCAACTGACCGATGGCGGCACCGGCGCCGATTTCACCGAGCGATTCGATGCCGAAAAGTTCCAGCCGCTTCATAGCGCTGCCGCGCCGCGCTTGGATTGCGCCGCCGCATCCAAGAATTCGCGCGCCACCCGCGTCGAGTCGCCGTCGGCTAACTGGTAGTCGAGAAAGCGTTCAAGATCCTGCGGCTCGTCGATATCCAAAGCGATGTTGTCGTTTTCAAAGTAGCGCAGCGGCAAGCCTTGCGCAGTCACTTGCGCCGAATGAAAAGTAAAACTGTCGTAACCGAAGCGCAGTTGAATCACATCCGGCGGCGCCAAAAGCAAAGCATTGGTACCCAAGCGATCATGGGACGGAACTAACAAAGCAAACGGCGCCCGCGCGTCGTCGGGAACTTGGGCGAGAACTTGCTCGATGTCCGCCGCCCGCACCAGCGGCATATCGCCGGGAAGAATCAGCACCGCTTCGCAGCCGGCGTTTTTCAATTCCAGCCGCGCGAAGTCGACGGCGCCGGTCTCACCATGTTCGGCGCTTTCGCGAATCACTTCGGCGCCGGCCAGCGCCGCGATCGCCGCGACTTTGTCGTCACCGGTCACGACGAACGTTCCGGCTAAGCCGCGCGCCAGTCGTGCCTGGCGCAAAATATCGCGGAACATGGTTTCGGCCAAAAGCTCCCGCGCCGCGCCTCCCAACAACGGGCTCAAGCGTTGCTTGGCGTTGCGAAAACCTTTGACGGGCATAAGTACGGCGACATTCATGGCAGACCAGACAGAATTTTCTAGACTATTTTCGCGCCAAGGCCAAGAGCTCGCGCGCCAAGCGGCGCTTGGCGGAAAGATTGGGCATGCGGATGTCGCTCGTGACCACGTTAACTTGCAATCGTTCAATCTCTTGGCTGGAATCGCGATCTTCGTCGGCAATCATCAAAGTGTCAAGGTAATCACCGTAACATTGTGCCACGCCCAGTGCCGAAGCTGCGAAACCGCTGGCGACCATCAGTTTATGCGCGGGTCCGGAAATCGCCGTGGCACCGATCATCGGGCTGACACCGATCACCGCGGCGTTGCTTTCAATCAACGCATTACGAATGCCGGGAACCGAAAGAATTGGGCCGATGCTCGTGATCGGATTGCTCGGGCAGATGACAATCGCTTCGGCGTTCTCAAGCGCGCCAATCACGCCGGGCGCGGGACGACTCTTTTCAACGCCATCGAAGCGGACTGATGCAACATCGCCTGCCCAACGATCTTTGACGAAAAATTCTTGAAACGAAATTTCTCCCGCGGCCGTCAGCACGCGAGTTTCGACACGCTCGTCGGACATAGGCAAGATCGTCGCGCCCACGCCGAGTACGCGGCGCAGATGATCGGTGACTTCACATAGAGTTAGCCCTTCCCGCAGCATGCGCGTGCGCGTGATATGCGTCGCCAAATCCTTATCGCCGAGATTGAACCACGCGTCGTTGCCCAAGCGACGCAATTGTTCGAGAGCGACAAAAGTATCGTCTTTCAGGCCCCAACCTTTTTCACCGTCGTTCAAACCCGCCAGTGTGTAAGTGATGGTGTCGATGTCCGGCGATACGTGCAATCCATGAAAGATCGCGTCGTCGCCGGTGTTACAGATGATGGTCAATTCGGCGGGATCGATCTCCGCCGCCAACCCTTCGATCAGCTTAGCGCCGCCGGTGCCGCCGGTGAACACGACGATCATTAAGCGAGTCCTGAATGGTTGGAATTCTCGAGCGCTGCCACCTTGCCAAGGGGACCGTTGTCTTTGACCAATCCGTCCGCGCCGCACAGATCGGCGATCGCCGGCAACAACGAAGGCGCGAGAAATTTGTCGCCCTGCCGAATGTATTCAGGATACACCGGCAAGCGCGCCCGCAGTTCGAAACCCGCCTCGGCGCTTTTTTGTTGGAGTAAGTTTAACGCCGGCCAGGGCGCTTCGGGATTGATGAAGTCGGGGGTCAACGGCGACACGCCGCCCCAGTCGTTGATGCCGGCGTCTAAGTAGAATTCGTAACCGTCGGGGGTTAAGTTCGGCGGCGCTTGGATGTTCATCTCGCCGCCCAGGATTAAGCGTGCGATCGCAATCGTCTTGACCATGTCATCCGTCGTCGCGTCGGGATGCGCGCGCATGGGAATGGTCGGCTTGGCGCGAAAATTTTGCACGATCACTTCTTGGATATGGCCGTAGCGTTGATGCAGCTCGCCAATCGCGATCAGCGAGTCGATTCGCTCCGGCCAATTCTCACCGATGCCGATGAGAATCCCTGTGGTGAAAGGAATCCGCAGCTCGCCGGCCAGTTCTAACGTGCGGAGCCGCACCGCCGGCTTTTTGTCGGGCGCATTGTCGTGGGCTGCACCGGCGAGCAGCAAACGCTCACTGACGCTTTCGAGCATCAGACCCATGCTCGGGTTGAATTGCTTCAGCCGCTGCAAATCGCCGCGCCCCATCACGCCGGGATTGGAATGCGGCAAGAGCCCGGTTTCTTGCAGCACAACGCGGCAAGCCTCGACTAGATAATCGAGTGTGCGCTGATGACCGCGCTCGGCCAAGAACTGTTTCATCTCCGGATAAATCGCCTCTGGCTTGTCGCCCAGACTGAACAAGACTTCGCTGCAACCGAGCAGCTTGCCTTGGCGCACCACGCGCAAAACTTCGTCGAGGGTCATCGATTTGGCGCCCGGCTCATCGGGCGCTTTGCGAAAAGTACAGTAGCCGCAAAAATCGCGGCACAGATTGGTCAGCGGCACGAAGATCTTCGGTGAGAAGGTGACTACCCGCCCCTTATGACGATCGCGCAACGCGGCGGCGGCGGCGCAAAGCTCATGCAACTCGTCGCCTTGGGCCACAGTCATCGAAAGAGCGTCGGCTCGGGAAAGCCGCTTGCCCTGCCGGCAATCTTGGAGAATCGTGAGCATCTGTTCTGCTTGAATATCGAATTGACCGCCGCTATTCAAACCTGCGCTGAGTTCCCTGGGCAATTGAGTGGGGTTCCATCAGATGCGCAGAGATTTTTTTCACAAGCCGTTTCTTTACGGAAGCGGTGGTAAGCGGGCCGGCCATGGTGCATATCCCATCATAGTCACTTCGCTACTACGGTTCGGCTCAATCTAGTCGGCCGCGAGACTTTCGCTGTAATAATTCCCATCATTGATGGCCATGTTAAAGCGCGCGGACTTCAGGCGATCGAACTGGGTTCCGCCAGGGAGACGCAAGCGCTGTGAGCGAAAAGCCCGCGCTCCGAAAGCTATTTTTTCTTCAGCAGCGTCAGCGCTTCTTTCACCTTCTTCATCGACTCGCCGTGATCGCCGCCGTCGTGGAGTCTTTCCGATTCGTCGATCAGCGCTTTGACTTTGTCTTTTTCAGTCTTGACCAGCTTCGTTTTGACGAGCAGATCGCGACCTTCTTTGATCAACTTGGGGCAGGTGCGAGCCCAAACGGGCTGCGCGAGGGAGATGACCAGGCCCGCGGCCAGCATGGCCGTTGAGATATGCTTCATCATGTATCGCTCCTAATAGTGCCGATGTTTATGCCATGCAAATTCGATTTAAACTGTATAACATTTCCCCATAGCCGCGGCAAAATTAAACCTGCCTTCAACGGGATTGGCGAATTATCGCTTGACAGCGGCACAGCCCCTACCTATGCTCTGCGGCAGTCGAGTAACAAGCCGCCAACGATTCATTCCATGCCCGCCAACCCAAGCGCCGAGGAGTCCGCTGCATCCGTCGCCAGCGCCGAACAGCTGAAAAAACAGTACGCCGCCGGCGTGCGCCACTTCGATGGCGCCAAGTTGGCCAATGCAGATCTGTCTGGCGCCGATCTCCGCAACGTCAGTCTCACCGACGCCGATTTGACCGGTGCCAATCTTGAGCACGCCGATTTGGCCGATGCCAATCTTCAGGGTGCATTGTTGCTGCGCAGCAAATTGCGCGCCGCCAATTTTGAAAATGCCGACCTCAGCCGCGCCGTCGGTCTCTTGCCGGCGCAGCTCGCCGGCGTCAATCTCGCCGGCGCCCGTCTGCCGGAAAAATTCGGCGATTTCGACGGTCTGCGCGTGGTCGAGGAGGAATCGAAAAATGCCCGCGCGCTTTTCTTCAGCACGTTGCTCTCCTGTGTCTATGGCTGGCTGACCATCGCCGGCACCAGCGATGTTCTGCTGCTGACCAACTCGGCATCGTCGCCGTTACCGATCATTGGCGCGTCCATCCCGATCGTGAGTTTCTATGTCGTCGGTCCGCTGATCTTGCTGCTCCTCTACATTTATCTCCATCTTCATTTGCAGCGGCTCTGGGAACGGCTCGCCGATTTGCCGGCGGTGTTTCCCGATGGCCGCTCCCTCGGCAAGCGCGCCTATCCCTGGCTGCTCACCGGACTGGTCTAGTCTTACAACCCCTACCTCAAAGAACGCCGGCCGCCACTGTCACGGTTACAGTCAGCGGTCTCGATCTGGATCGCCTGGTGGTTGGTGCCGCTGACGATCGCCCTGTTTTGGCTGCGCTACTTGCGCCGGCATGACTGGAACGGCACTGCCCTCCACATCGTCGTGTTGGTCGGCGCCATCGCCGCCGGTGTCATACTTTATCGGCTCGCCGTGTCGACACTGCGCGGCCAGCGTAGGAATGCCGTGCCGCTCAAGAATCTGTTCTTCCAGGCGGCAATTTATTCGCGCCTGTCCTGGATCGCCCTGATCGGCGCGACAATTTATATTCTTTCATTGGGCGCCATCGAAGGTGTGCCGCCTGAATACGAAGTTACCGAAGGGGAAAAATCTTTAATCCAAGCCGACGTGACTGCGGCCGACGTGCGCCGCTGGGTGCCGCAGTTGTTGCATGCTCTGGGCAACAAATCCTTCGCCGATCTGCGCGAAGTCGATGTCTCGGCGAGACTACAGAATTGGAAAGGCCAAGAAGAAGACGAGATCGATAGGGTCAAGCGCGGCCGGCTGCGCGGCGCCAACTTGCGCTTCGCCGACGCCACCCGGGCGTTTCTCGTCGGCGCCGATTTGAGCCGGGCCAATCTCCAAGGCATCTATCTGTTCCAGGCCAATCTGCGGCGCGCCGATTTGACCTGGGCCGATCTGAAAGATTCCTTCGCCTATGAAGCCGACTTGCAGGGCGCCAATTTGCAAAATGCCGACCTGCGCGGCGTTGATTTTACTGGCGCAAACTTAAGCGGCGCGACACTCAAGGGCGCGCGCCTGGAAAATGCCAATCTGGAAAATAGTAATTTGAACAAAACCAACCTTAGTGGTACGTCTTTGACGACAGTAAAGGGATTGACCGCCGAGCAAATCGCCACGGCAGTTACCGACAACACGACCCAGCTGCCGGAACATCTAGCGGCGAGTCGAAGTCAAAAATAAATCGAAGGCAGGAAATCACCATGGATAATTTCGATAACGTTCTCGTCGTCGACGCCGACGGCCATGTATATGAAGGCAATATCGACTTGCGGCCGCGTATGCCGGAGAAGTGGCGTTCCCAGGCACCGATCAACATGAAAGACAATGAAGGCAACGGCCGCATGCTGCTCGAAGGCCGCCTGTGGTCGGCCTCTCAAGGTCTCGGCCCCGGGGTCTCCGGACCGATGACCGACAAAGCGCGCGGCTTTCGCGAAGGCATGGTCGACCCCCTGGCGCGGTTGAAAGACATGGACGCCGAAGGCATCGATGTGGCCATATTGTTCGGCACCCAAATCGCGCTCACGGTCAACGGCTTGATGAGCAAAGAACTATCCGCCGTGCTCTGCCGCGCTTGTAACGACTGGTTGATGGAATACTGCGCCGCCGACAAGAATCGTTTGCTCGGCGTCGGCTTGATTCCCTGCCAAGACCCGCCGGCCGCGGTAAAGGAATTGGAATATTTGAAAAAAGCCGGCGCAGTGACAGCGATGTTGCCGACCAATGTCTACGGCTTGAACAATATGGGCGACAAAATGTTCGATCCGATTTATCAATGCGCCCAGTCCATCGGCATGACGCTGAGCGTCCATCCGCAGACCGGCCACGACGGCGTGCCCGGCGTCTCCGGCGTCATGGGCGCCGGCAGCGAGCGGTTTAGAAAATACGTCTACGTCCACATGACCGCGTTTCCTTTTGAACTGATGATCGCCATGATGCACATGATCGGCGAAGGAGTGTTCGACCGTTTTCCGAAATTGAAAGTCGGCTTCATGGAAGGCGGCGCCGGCTGGCTGCCGTTTTGGGCCGAGCGTTTCGACGAGCATATCGAAAAACTCGCGCCGCAGATGCCCGAGCTCAAGCGCAGGCCGAGCGAGATCATCAAGAGCAAACAGGTCGTGCTCACCTGCGAATCCGAAGAGACCGGTCTTGACCGCGTCTTCGCCGCCAACGGCGAGGACACCGTGCTCTATGCGTCGGATTACTGCCATTGGGATTGCCACTTCCCCTACTCGGTCAAAGACGTGGTCGAAAGCAAAGACTTAAGTTTCGCCCAGAAAGAAAAACTCCTCGGCAAAAACGCCGTGGATTTTTTCGAGCTGAAGAATCTGCCGCAGCCCAAAGCACTCAAGCTCGCGCGCCAGTCGTGGAACGGCCAGGCGAAAGTGGCGACAGCATAAGGAGTCCAGCAATGAAGCGCGACTTTTTGTTGAAACTTCGAAACCTACGCGCCCTACGATCAATTCTTACCCTCGCCCATTCCGATGGGAGAGGGAAGGGTGAGGGTCGAAGAATGCCTGCGGCTATTATCGTGAGCATGCTGTTCATGTTCACTCTGCTGATACCCACCATCGGTCGCGCTGCCGAATCTCCCTACAAAATCCGCGTCGGTTTCCCCTCCCTGGCGTTTTCCTATCTGCCCTATTACGTCGCCCAGGAGAAAGGCTTCTACAAGAAACATAATATTGAATCCGAATACATTCAGATCACCAACTCGATCGCGCCCCAAGCCGTGGTCGCCGGCAATATCAATTACTTCACCTCCGCTTCGACGGCGATTTCCGCCGGCATCGCCGGCCTGCCATTGGTCATGGTGATGAATTTTTGCGATATTTCACCCTGGGTGTTGGTGACGCACAAAGACATCAACAAGCCCCAGGACCTGATCGGCAAAACCGTCGCCTTGTCGGGCGTTCGCACCTCGCCCTACTATTTCTTCCAAGCGTTTTTGAAAAAGTCCGAGATCAACGAAAAAGATGTCGGCGCCATCAACACCGGCGGCACCGCCGATAGTTTTCGCGCGCTCACCAGTAACCGTGTGGTCGGCACGGTATTGACGCCGCCCTTCGACGACAAAGCGGTATCGCTAGGCTACAAGAAATTCGCCCAGCTGGGCGAGCTCGCGGATATTCCCTACGTCGGCATGGTGACCTCGGCGAACGAAATCAAAACCAACCGCGAGTCGGTGCGCCGCACCGTCACCGCGATGCTGGAAGCCATCGCCTGGCTACGCGCCAACCGCCCCGACACCGTCAAGATGATCGTCGACAAGTTCAAGGTGAACCAGCAAGAAGCCGAAGGCACCTACGCGACCCTGATTCGCATATTGAATAAAGACAGCCGCATGAACCCTAAAACCGGCCGCGGTTATTTGGACATCCTGCGCCAAGAACGGACCATCGCCGCCGACTACGATCCGATGAAACACACCGACTTCTCGTTCTTGCCGGCGGCGCGATAGATGCGAATGAGACTTTCGATGAAGACGGGGCTCCAGATGCGATGGTTGAAAAGCATCATGGTGCTTTTGCTATTAGGGTTCACGGTAACGGTAGCGGCGCCCCAAACCCAGCCGGAATCGCTGCGCGTCGCCACCCGTTTGGTCAAGCCCTTCGCTTTCGAAGAGAACGGCGCGCGCACCGGTTTCAGCATCGAGCTTTGGAATGAAATCGCCAAGCAGTTAAACGTCAAGACTGAATTCGTCGTTAAGCCGACGGTGAAGGAGTTGTTGGCCGCGGTGAAGTCGAAGGAGGTCGACCTCGGCATCGCGGCGATCTCGATCACGGCGGAACGCGAAGTGGCATTGGACTTCTCTCAGCCAATGTTCGACGCCGGCTTGCAGATCTTGACGCCCATGCAGACCAGCCGGACGGCGTTGGTCAAAACCATCCTCGCCAATTTGTTTTCATCCACTGTCCTGCCTTACATCTTAGGCGTAGCGATCATTCTGGTCGTCATCGCGCATTTGGTTTGGCTGCTAGAGCGGCGCCATCCGAGCGGCATGTTGTCGCATCCGAAATATTATCCCGGCATCTTCGAGACCTGTTGGTGGGCGGCTTCGACGCTCGCCACCCAAGCGGATCAGATGCCGCGCGCGGCGCTAGCGCGCATCGTCGCGGTTTTCTGGATGTTCGCCAGCGTCGTCTTCATCGCCTACTTCACCGCCGCGGTAACCTCGAGCCTAACGTTGCAGCAACTGCGCGGCGACATTAACGGCCCGGAAGATCTTCCCGGCAAACGGGTCGCCAGCGTCACCGGCAGCACCGGCTCGGAATACCTACGCCAACACAATATCGAACCCGCTGAATTCGCTAAGGTCGAAGAAGCGTATCTCGCGCTGCAAACAAACCAGATCGACGCCATTGTTTATGACGCGCCGGTGTTGCTTTACTACGCCTCCCATGAAGGCAAAGGCAAAACGCAAACCGTCGGAACGATTTTTCGCAAGGAGAACTACGGCGTCGCTTTCCCGGACAAGAGCCCGCTGCGCAAGCGGGTCAACGAAGTTTTATTGAAGCTCAAAGAGAACGGCACCTACGATCAGCTGTACAACAAATGGTTCGGCGGCGCCGGTTCATGATGCATTCAGTCTCGGGTTACGGGTTTCGAGTTGAATCCGAAACTGCCGAAGGCGGTCTTGACAAATCAGCCTCTCCTTGATGACCTAAGCGTAACAAATTGGAGGTAACGCCCATGCCATTTCAAGGCCATACGATTATCGACGGCGACGGTCATGTGATCGAGGATACCAAAGCGATTATCAATTACATGCCGCAGTCTTATCGCGACAAATTCGATACCCATCCTTTTTTCAATCCGTTTCCGCCGCTGGACCATTTACATTC
>SHYW01000144.1 GCA_009692615.1 Deltaproteobacteria bacterium
GCTCTGCTTTTTCTTTCTCGCCCACGCCAAACTCGCAAACGTTGTCTGCTCCCCCACGCTCTTTCCTCCCGCCTCACCTTGTCGGTCTTTCTGCTCTTCGTTATTAGACGACTTGCTAGATGACTTGTTCAGAGATTCCTTAAGAAGCACTTTCGCGATAACGAAGACTCGATTCGGCGGCTGCTCAGGCAAAATTTTCAGCTGCGAGATTTTTCTAAAGCCGACAGCGATCAGTGTTACAAGGTGTTCTCCGGCTACTCCGTCTACGAGGTCGACGGCGCGTTCGGAAATAAAATACAGGAGCGCACGCAAGTCGTGCGCATCGCTTTTGTCCCGGACTTTAAGGCATTGATTCGCGGTGTGTCGGTCAGAATTCAAGATGCCCGGTCTTTCGCACAACGGTTTTTTCGCTTCTGGACACAGGATATGGAAGAATTTCTCGAGGACCTGCACCGGCAGCCCGGCCACTTGCGCACGAAATGGGAAGAGCCGCTGGCGGCTCGACTCGATGACTGGATGAAACATGTGGGCATGTTCGTGACCGGCTACATCGTCCACGAAATCTGCGCCGGAATCGATGATCTCGTCGAACAGGGTCGAATCAAGGCGGGTGAAGACGAAATATGGGTGACCTCCTTTCGTAGTTTCGCGCTCAACCGTATTACCCGTCGACGTTCTTAGTTGTCCGGTGCGATTCACCCAGCCGATGGTTTCGCTGGGCCGACGTAAAATTCGCGGCGCGGAAAAATTTGCGACGATTGGACCAAAGGTATTTCAGAACGTCTTCGCCGTCTCCGGCCGCCAACTGGCGAGGCGGGTTTCTAAGGCTTTGACCGCGAAGGTAAGGATTACCGAGAGCGCCATGAAGATGGCGACGCCGACGAAAACTACATCGACTTTGTAGTTGCTGGCGGCTGACGCGATCATGTAGCCCAAGCCTTGGCTCGATCCGAAGAACTCGCCGACGACCACTCCAAGTATCGCTCTGCCGATGGCGAGTCTTAATCCTGCGATGATGTAAGGCAGCGAATTCGGCAGCACCACGATCTTCATCACTTGCCATTCGTTGGCGCCGAAGGAGCGCACCACGTTGACCAGCACTCGGTTGACGTTTTTGACGCCGGTGTAGGTATTGATCAACAGCGGAAACACGGCGCCGGCGAAGACGATGACGATTTTCGACCAGATGCCGATGCCGAACCAGAGAATCAGAAGTGGCAATAGGACAATCCGCGGGGTCGCGTTGCATGCCGTGACATACGGATCGAGTAAGTTTTCCAAGGTTGCCGACCTGCCCATGATTAAACCCAAAGGGAGACCGACGACGATCGACAGCCCGAGGCCGGCGAGAAAGGCGATGGCGCTGACGTAAAAATGTTTTTCGATCTCGCCGTTGAAGAGCAATTCGGAGAAAGTCACCGCGACTTTTGACGGCGTGGTAAAGAAGAGTGCCATGCCTTTCGGCAGCGTGTACCAAAGCGGGACGCTTTCCCACAGCGTGAGCAGGGCGACAATGAAGCCGCCGCCCAGGATAAAAGATTCGTGTTCCGCGTAGAAATTCTTGAGCTTCATCAGCGCACCTCGTCATTGGCGCGCCACGGCGCGACGGTAAGCTCCAGCTTGCGCATCAGTTCGGTGAGCCCCACGGCGACCAGCGACAGGATGATGATGCCGACGAACATGTCCGGCAGTCGGTAAGTGTCGCCCGCCTGGGTGATCGCGAAACCGATGCCTTCGGAGGCGGCGTAAAATTCGCCGACGATGATTCCCACCAGGCCGCGGCCGATGGCGAGCCGCGCGCCAGCGATGATGTAGGGCATGGTGCTCGGCAGGATGACTTTTAAATAAAGATCTTTCTCGCTACCGCCGTAGGAGCGGATCACGTTGATCAACAGCAAGTCGGTGGATTTTACCCCGGCGAATGCGTTGAAGACGAAAGGAAAAACCGCCAGCAAAAAGACCAGCGCGGCTTTGCCGAGCACGCCGACGCCGAAAACAATGATGAACAACGGCGCAAGGGCGACCAGCGGGCTGGCGTAGAGCGCGGTGAGAAAAGGATCGAGGGAGTATTCGACTCGTCGTCGCCAGCCCATGACCAGGCCCACGGGGATGCCGACGATGACGGCGAAGCTGAAGCCCCATAGAAACGCCTGGCTGCTGACCGCCAGATCGTGCCACAGCTTGGCGCCTTGGATTTGTTCCTTAAACGCGGCGGCGATGAGCGATGGTTTAGTAAAAAAGAAAGGGTTTACCGGAAAGATGTACGTCTGCACCAGTTCCCAGGCGCTGACCAGGAAAAAAAACGAGCACAGTCCGAGCCAGAGCCGGCGATGTTCGGCGAAATATTTTTTTGTCATCATTTCTAGCCTCGCGAAGTCAGTTCTTCTTTGAGTACGTCCCAGATGCGCAACTTGATCTCATTGAATTTGGGCGTAAGCCGCATCTCGTAATCCCGTGGCCGCGGCAGATCGATCTTGAGGATGTCTTTAGTGCGGCCTGGTCTTGCGCTCATGACGATGACTCGGTCCGAAAGATAGGCCGCTTCTTCGATGCTATGCGTGACGAACAGCACGGTCTTCTTAGTGTGTTCCCAGATTTGCAGCAGCTCGGCCTGCATCAGGTCGCGCGTCTGGGCGTCGAGCGCCGCGAACGGTTCGTCCATCAGCAATACTTCAGGTTCGGTTGCCAGCGCGCGGGCGAGTCCCACGCGCTGTTTCATTCCGCCCGACAGTTCGTGCGGATAGTGGCTGGCGAAATCTTTCAAGCCAACCAACTTGATCAGTTCGGTTGCCCGTTCTGCTCTTTGCGCTGGCGCAATGCCCTTCAACTCCAGTCCCAGCTCCACGTTGGCGGTCACGGTGCGCCAAGGGAGCAGGCCGAACTCTTGAAAGACCATGGCGCGTTCTTGGCCGGGGCCGGTAATCGGCGCGCCGTTTAACTGGACTTCACCGCTGTCCGGTTTGATCAGTCCCAGGAGGATATTGAGGAACGAGCTTTTGCCGCAGCCCGACGGCCCAACAATGCTGACGAATTCGCCCTTGCCGACTTCGAGACTAAAATCGCTTAGCGCCGTGACCGGCTCGCGATTCTTGGGTGAGAAAACGAGAGTGATATTTTTGGCTTGAATGAAAGGAATCATCGCCCACCGGCTTGAGTTAGTTTATGGTCTCTTTCAGCCACTATCTCAAACTGTTTGTCCGCAATCGAAAATCCAAAAATCACCTGTTCACTCGCGTCGCCCGCACCAACACATTCGGCGGAATTGTCAGGCCGATCTGTTTTGCCGCTTTGAGGCTGATGATGAACTCGAACTTCATCGGTTGCTCCACCGGCAAGTCGGCAGGTGTTCGGCCTTTCAGAATTTTGTCGACGAACGTAGCGGCGCGCCGGTACAAGTCGGGAGTGTTAGTGCCATAGTACATAAGGCCGCCGGCTTCCGTATAATCGATTTGCGCGTAAATCGCCGGGAGCCGGTGCTTTACCGCGAGTTCGGCAATCTGTGCTCGTTGAGAGAAGAGGACGGGGGCCGCCAGCACGAGGAGCTCACCAGCACGCCCCTTGGTTGCGGCTCGGAATGCAGGCTCAATGTCCTTGGGATCTAGTACGTCAAGGTATTGCATCTGTACCTTGAACGCCTGTGCAGCGATCTCGATCTCTTTTAACACTTGTGCCTGGCCCGAATTGGTTGAAGTCCCGAGGACGGCCACGCGCGAGAGCTTAGGAAGGATCTCTTTCAGAAGCTCCAGTTGTTTTCCGGTCAGCTCCGGGGCAAAGGTTGATACTCCAGTAACGTTCCCGCCAGGTCGCGCGAGGCTGGCGACGTGACCGCTTCCAACAGGATCGTTATCGTTTGCCATGACAATGGGAATTGTAGTCGTTACGTCCTTGGCGGCACGGGTTGGTGACGCACTACTCGTGACGATGACGTCTACCTTGAGATGCACTAGCTCGGCCGCCAGGTCAGGAAGCCGCTCTATTTTTCCCTCGGCCCACCGATACTCAATGACAATGTTCTTCCCCTCCACGTAGCCAAGCTCGCGCAGCCCCTGGCGGAATGCCTCGATGCGGGCCGACGTGGCGGATTGGGAGGCAGCGCCTAGAAATCCTATCCGCGTGATTTTCGTTGTCTGCTGCGCCTCGGCGAGAGAAGCACTAGTCAGAAAAAAAGTTGCCAGCCGCTGAATCGCGGTTCTTCTGTTCATTTTTCCTCCACAACTGTTCACTCTTTACTTCTCATGATCGCGCCCACTTGATTCCATTTAACCCCGCCTCTTGAGGCGGGGTTAATTCAATGGAGTCTCCAAAGGGGGCGAGCATCCCTTTTGGTCGCGAGCGGGGTTCAACCCCCGCTTGCGAATTCAATTGACTCCCGAACTGCTTCGCAGTCTTGATATCGACCACCGATTCGAATTTCTTGCGCCGCACTGCGGGCAGAACGCCGCGTTGAGCCCGCAGTGCGAACTTTCTTTTAACACCCTTCACGCTCGTTCTAGCTCAACGGTTCTACTGATGAAGTTGATCCGCAAAGAATATTCTCGCAGCAAGCGAGTTCCGATGAGTATACCGCTCCCGGTAACAAAAGTTGCTTCCGCCTGAACGATCCGCCCGTCAAACGGAAAATCGACCAGATAGGGATCTTCCTCAACGCTTTGACCGCCAGCTAAAGCGGCGGTCGCACGACCAACGAAATGAGCATCGAGTGGCTCGCGTAAAGCATCCGGCAATTCCAGATCGCCGTTGAAACCGGTGTCAATAGTGGCAGGCCAATCTCGCCCAGCAATCGCGAGGATGATTGTCGGCAATCCTTGGACGGATACGACTCCGGGAATCACCAACGAGTTCCTTTGTGTAGATAATCGTTCGAGCCGACGCGTTCAAAGAATAGCGGCGAATGCAATCCTTCGGCGTCTCTTTGGGAGACGATGTCGCGAACCGTTTCACCAAACCAGATGCGCCCGCTGCGAGGATCGATACCGGCGGTCTGGCCGACGCGAGCCGAGAGATCATGCTGCCGCTGATAATCTATCCACATCTGCTTTGCTCTGACCGAGTCACTTTCTTCCCATTGGGCAAGCGGCATAGTCGACCCCTCCGTTAGCGGTTAAAATAAGTATAATCGTATCACAGCCCGGCGCTAAGACCCAATGCGCTTGCTGAATCATAGTTTCGAGATGGAAAAGGGGACAGGCTACTTTTCCGGGGATTCATAAAAGATCAGCGTGTCCCTTTGTCCGTATTCGAGATCGCTGCGGTTCCCTTCGGTCACCATGTCATAGGTCTTATTCCGGCCCAGGCCAATGATCCTCGAAGAAAATTACTTGATGCCCAACTCCTGATTCACTTCGCGCTGTAAGCTGAAGTCGAAAATCTTTGCCGCCGACACCGGTTCTTTGAGTTTCAAGGCTTCGGCGTCGGCGCGGAGAAACTCTTCGATTTCTTTGTCGGTCGATAGACCGTTGGTAGTGAAGGCAGGGCGGGCGAGGCGGTAGGATTCGAGGGCCACCGACATATCTACATTCAAATATTTCGCCAAGACTTCCGCCGTGCCCCGTTCGTTTTCCCAAAGGTAACGATGCGCGCGGGCGCGGGCGCGCACGATCCGTTTGGCCAAGTCGCGTTTTTCGCGCAGCAGTTTTTCCGTAAAGGCCAGGCCGTTCTGCAAATTCGGCAAATCATCGAGCGTGTTGCCGTGGATTTTGAGCTTGAACTTGTCGCGGGCGAGAATCACTGTGGGCGGCGACAAGGCGGCGAGTTGGATCACGCCGCTCACCAGGCTTTGCAGCTGCGCCGGCACGTCGCCGCCGATCAACACCGTGATGTCTTTGTCCGGGTCGAGCCCGGCTTTCTGGAGAAAGCGCATCGCCGCCAAGTGTTGCGAGCCGCCCAAGGTCGTGGTGCCGAATACTTTCCCCTTCAGTTCGGCGATGTTTTTGATTTCCGGCCGAGTGACCAGCCAGAATAAATTTTTCTTGAGGCTTTGCGACACGACTTTGACCGGCAAATCGCTGCGCTCCATGGCGCGGATCACCGTGCCGACGTTGTTGACCGCGTGGGCGTCGCCGCTGAGCAGCGCGGTGACGCCGATGTTGCCGCGCACTTGCACGACATCAGCCAACAATCCTTCTTGGCGGAAAAAGCCGCGCTCTTGAGCGATGTAGAGATCCACCGAAGCGATGCTGCGGCTCGGATAGGTGATGACGATGCGTTCGAGGTTTTGTTGCGCCTGAAGCGGTGTATGGCAGAACGCGAACACGATTAAAAATATGACGGCAAGGGTTGAGAGTCTCATTGGCTTTGGATGTTTAGTGGAATCGCGTTGGATGTCAAGTTGCGCGGCGTTTGGAAAATCCCTCTAAATCTCCCTTTACAAAGGGAGACTTTAAGATTTCCCCGCCATGGCGGCCGATCCTTCTATACCTCGTATTGGCTGGACGTGGTGTTGAAGACGCCAATGGCGACGGATGAGCGACTCCCCCTTTGGAAAAGGGGGATCAAGGGGGATTTGTTTGTGTGGCGGGGCGGTTTCCCTTGTGGCAGTCGGATTGTCCACTACCAAACTAACTTTGACGTTGCCGTGGCAACGCCACTCATGCCGACTCTTGAAACCACCGGCTTAGTTACAGTATACAAATGGGCATTAAGGAGGATTATTGAGATGAAGATTAAACAGATTTACCACATCGGACTGCCGTGCAACGATTTGGAGCGCGGGGTGAAATTCTACACCGAAGTCTTGGGCATGAAATGCACTAAGATCGGCTACGACACCGAAAGCGGCGGGCCGTACAAAGATAAATACGGCATGTTTCCCAACATCGCCCGGCTGTTCATGGAAGATGGCATGTGCTTGGTGCTGTTCCAACGGCCGGAAGAAGTGGAACGCGGCGATTTCGACGAAGGCACTTCGCACTTGGCCTTGGAAGTGGCTTCCGAAGAGTTCGACAAAGCCGCCGATGAACTGAAGAAAGCTGGCGTCAAGGTATCCATCGATAAGCCGGTGGTGCGGCCGACGGGTAAAGCGATTTACTTTTACGACACTGAGCAGAATTATATTCAGCTCTGGTCGCGGCCGTAGGGGGCAGTAGCCAGAAGTCAGAATTCAGTAGTCAGAAGTCGGACGAAAAGAAAATTCCCCGAGTTTCCTGAGCAAAATGTTCAGGGGGCTCGGGGAATGTCTTTTTCGCCGTCGGCCAAGCGCCGCGCGGTGGTTAAGAATCCCGTGTGGGCGACCATGCGATGTTGCGGGCGGACGCTCATGCCTTTGATATGCCAGAAGCGCATCAACGTTTCAGAGGTCTCGATGCAGGCAAAGCGTTTATCGTCGCGCAGAGCGTCAACTAAACTTTTCACCTGAATGACAGTCGGTAGGTAACAGAGCAAGATGCCGCCGGGCCGGAGCGCCATGTAAGCCGGTTCGACGACATGCCACGGCTCGGGCAAATCCAACATCACGCGATCGACATCGCCGACATCGATGGCGGTGGCGACATCGCCCAAGGTCACTTTCCAATTGGGCGCCGGGCCGAAATAGCGTGAGACATTTTTTTGCGCCAACTCGGCGAAGTCTTCGCGCAGCTCGTAGGAAAAAAGCTGTCCCTCGGGGCCGATGGCGCGGAGCAGCGCCATGCTCAGCGCGCCGGCGCCGACGCCGGCTTCGACCACGCGGGCGCCGGGAAACAGATCAGCCCAAATCAAAATCGGTCCGAGATCTTTGGGATAAATTACCTGGGCGGTGCGCGGCAGGTTGGGAATCAGCTGCGGCAGGCTCGGGCGAAAAACCAAGAACGGTTCGTTGTAGGACGACTTGACCACGCAGCCTTCGTCGCGGCCGATGATGTCTTCGACGGCAATCTTGCCGCCGCGGATGGCGATCGGCCGGCGTTGATCGAGGCGCGATAAATATTCGCGGTCCTTGCGATCGAGCAAGACGACCGGTTCGTCGGCGGCTAGGGGACCTCTGCGATAATTGCTGTTCATATTTATTTTAATTGCGGGTTGGTTGCTAATTATGATTCAAATCTATTCACCACGAAGGCACGAAGGGTTCGGATAATTAGGAAGGCGGGTTTGAAACCCGCCCCTACGAGACCTTCGTGCTCTTCGTGGTGAATAATCTTCACGCCAATTACTTGATGGTGTACTTGCCGAGGCCTTTGCGTTGCAGCTCTTCGACGATTTCGCGGACTTCTTGGGAGCGGCTGAGATCGCCGACCAATAGCGCGTCGGGGGTGTCGACGACGACGGCGTTTTCGATGCCCAAGAGCACGATCAAGCGGTCGGGCGAATGGATCAGGCAATTCTTCGCGCCCAGTTGCAGCCATTGGCCGTTGCCGGCGTTGCCCTCGGCGTCTTTGTGCATCATGCGATGGACCGCGGCCCAACTGCCGACATCGCTCCAACCGAAGTCTGCTTCGAGCGTCAAGACTTTTCCCTCGGTGCCGGCTTTTTCCAGCACCGCGTAGTCGATGGAGAGGCTCGGCATTCTTTTATACTCACGGGCGATGGCGGCCGTGAGCGAAGCGCTCGGGTTGCCGAGCGATTTGCCCTTGGCGGCTGCGCCGATCGCGTTTAGCCTAGCGCCGATTTCCGGTTGATAGCGATTGAGCAATTCGATCAGCGTCGCGGCTTTCCAAACAAAGATGCCGCTGTTCCACAGCGAGCCCTGGCGCAGGAGCTTCTTCGCCGTCGCTTTATTTGGTTTTTCGATAAATTTTTTGACTTGAAAGGTCGCGGCGCGGCCGGCGATCGTTTGGCCTTTCATGATGTAGCCGTAGCCGGTTTCCGGATAGTCGGGGCGGATGCCGATGGTGACGAGCCGGTCTTGGCTGACGGCGAGTTCCACCGCGGTTTTGAGCACGCGGGAAAATTCTTTGCCGTCCTTGACCCAATGATCGGCGGGCAGCACGATCATCACGCCGTTGGGATCGCGCCGCAGTATTTCCAAGGCGGCGAGACCGATGCACGGCGCGGTGTTTTTGCCTTGGGGTTCGGCGATGAAATTGCCGCGCGGCAAAGCGCGTAACTCTTTGCGCATGGCGTCGACTTGCTCGGCGACCGTGACGACCAGAGTTTGGGCGCGGCCGCCGAGGCTGAGGACGCGCTCGGCGGTCTCGTCGATCAAACTTTTGCGGCTGAGAATGTTTAGCAACTGTTTGGGCCGTTGGGCGCGGCTGAGCGGCCAAAAGCGCGTGCCCTTGCCGCCGGCGATGATGACGCTGTAGCAATTTGTTTTCATGGCGAGTCTCGGTTGATGCGAATGGAATTTATAGTACGGTAGCCGTGATGGTGGATCAAGTCGCAGGCGCGAAAACAATCTCTTGGAAAGTTCCAACTGAGCCGGAAGCGGTTCGCCTCGATGCCTTTGTGCGCCGCTGTTTGCCACATCTTTCGCGCCGCGAAGTCGACAAGGCGATTACTGACAAGCTGTTTGTCGTCAACGGCCGAGTTGGCAAAAAAGGCCAACGATTGACTAGCGGCGCCGATGTCGTTTTTACCGGACCGGTAAATTGGCTGGCGGAGCGGCCACAGCCGGCGGCGGAATTCGACATTCCGATTATCTACCAAGATGCCGCACTGATCGCGCTCGACAAACGGGCCGGCGTGGCGACCCATGGTTTCTCGGCCAGGGACGGCATTACCGCGGCGAATTTCATCGCCACGCGCTGGCCGGAATTACTGCAAGTCGGCAAGAGCCGCTGGGAGCCGGGCTTGGTTCATCGACTTGATATCGAGACTTCCGGTTTGCTCTTGGCGGCGAAAACTAATGCCGCGTTCGATCATCTACGCGATCAATTTCGCCGGCGTGAGATCGGTAAAACTTATTGGGCGCTGGTCTGGGGCGAAACGGATGGCGCCGGTGAGATCGCGTTGCCGCTGGCGCATGACAGCCGCGATCGGCGCCGCATGCGCGTGGCCGAAGCAACAAAGAATGCCGCACATCAGCGCGTCTGGCCGGCGCTCACGCGTTATCGCAAGCTCGGTTTCGCGCAAGGGGTTAGTTTGTTGGAGATTGAAATGGCGACCGGCGTGACGCATCAGATTCGCGTCCATCTGGCCGCGCTAGGCCATGCCATCATCGGCGATGGTTTGTATGGCGCGGCGCATGATGAGCGATTTGGTTTACAGCGCCACTTTTTGCACGCCATGGGATTAGAATTCAATCACCCTACGGACGGCCACATGTTGAAGCTCACGGCGCCGTTGGCGCCGGAGTTGGCGGAGGTTTTACGGCGGTTGGGAATCAACTACTCGGCGGCGCGGCTTTGACGCCTTTGGATTTGGCGCAGGGGCCGCAGAAATTGTTGAGCGTCAGCGCTTCTTCCATCCAACCTTCGTCTAGGTTGTGGCAGATTTTTTTGCACTCGAAGCAGATGAAATAGAGGCCGTCGATGCTCTTGTTGATTTTCTCGCGGTTGAGCACGCGCCCCTTGAGTTTGTCGATGCGGATGCCGAGGAGATCTTCGTAGTTCTTTTTAATTTTGCGCCGACCCGCTTCGTCGCTTGGAAGATCTTCATCGTCCGACTCGTCATGGCTGCCGTCGTCGATGTAATCTTGGGTACTGCCTTTGGCCGGCCGTTCCGCGCTTTTCTTTTTTGTCCGTGGCATTTTGCTGGTTTATCGCTCCCTGTCTGCGTTCATCAGGCGTGCATGATTGGCTTAGACTTTTAATGAACGGTATCCGGCTTGTCAATAGGAATTGTCGAAAATGTTGTAGCAAAGTGATTATGTCAGGGGTTAACGGCAACGTAATTATGTCAGGGTGGAAGGATGACAACCCTGACAATGAAAGACGAGAAACGACTAGACGTAATTCAACGAGTATATCGCAGCGAGATCACCGTGGTTGAGGCC
>SHYW01000145.1 GCA_009692615.1 Deltaproteobacteria bacterium
CTCCTGGATCGATATCCCGCTCGCCGAATGCTACGCCGTGCACATGGAAGAAGAAATCTTCGGCTTCATCTCGCGGGATTTTCGGCAAAGCCTGCCCAAGTACGGCATCACGCCGGAAGACATGAAATATTTCCGCGTCCACGAAGAGGCCGACCTCGACGAAGACCATGGCGGCACTAACCAAGCGATTTTAGAAGTCGCGCTGCAAGAAGGCTACGGCAACGAACGCGCCGGCTGGCCGCTGGAATATTGCGGCAAGATCGCCGTGCAGATGATCGGCAGCTTTTACGACGGCGTCTACCGGCGCTATCCTTAAATGATCCTTCGCTACGCGCTACTCAGGACAATCGGCGAATTAAAATCCGCTTTCCCGAGTAGGACCGCAGGTCCGTAGCGAGGGACGGCCGTTGAACGCCTTCAACGATTTGAACAGCTTCGGAGGTTAAAGATGGACCAGCCCAAAGAAATCCAAGAGCTCAACGAGCTATTGAAGCCACGCTGGGTGTCCGGCCTGTGGAACGTCGATCACGCCGAGCGCCCATCCGATCCCAAGACCCGCGTCAAAGCGCACCTGTGGAAGTGGCACGATATCTACGACAGCTTGGTTCAAGCTAAAGATAGAATCTCGGTCGCCCGCGGCAGCGTCGAGCGCCGCGTCATTCGTTTGATCAACCCAGGCATGGCTGAGAGCGAGATGACCAGCCACACGATCTTGATGTCGTTTCAATTGATCCAACCCGGCGAAGTCGCGCCGGCCCATCGCCACACCATGTCGGCGTTTCGCTTTATCCTGCAAGGCCACGGCGCATACACCAACGTCGACGGCAACAAGATGGTGATGGAAGACGGTGACCTGATCCTAACGCCGCACGGCTGCTGGCATGAGCATGCCCATGAAGGCGACGAGAACATGCTTTGGATCGACGGTCTCGATGTCCCCTTCGTCCAAGCCTTGCAACAGATTTCTTTCGATCCCTACAAAGGGCGCTTGCCGGTGAATGAAGCCATCGATTCGGCAACGTACTATGGCATGACGCGTCCGGTCGGCAGCACGAATGCAGCAACTCCGCGCGTGCTACACTACCACTGGAGCGACACCTACGAGTCGTTAAAAAAAATAGCCCGCACCCCAGGCGACCCTTACGACGGCGCGGCGCTAGAATTCGTCAACCCCGCCACCGGCGGCGCGACGCTGCCGACGATGTCATGCCAAATCCAAATGCTCCGCCCCAACGAAAAAACCCAATCCCACCGCCACACCAGCACCAGCATCTACCACGCCTACCGCGGCAGCGGGTCGACAATGATCAACGGCCAAGAATTCAAATGGCAAAAAGGTGACACCTTCATCGTCCCACTATGGGCCTGGCATGAGCATGCGAATGCGTCATCGACAGACGAAGCTATTTTGTTTTCGATGCACGATGAGCCGATTTTGAAGGCGTTTGGGTTATACAGAGAAGAAGCGCAGTAAGAATTATCGGGTAAACGAGATCATCGAAACATCCAGAATGTCACATCCAAAACTCGACGGACAGTCCTGGCAAGTTTTCGAAGTCGCGCCGATTGCGCGAGATCAATGTAGCGGAATGTGTAACACAAAGCGCAGCGATGCGCAGATCGTGAGTCGCTGTGCGGATGCCTTGCCCGCGCCATTCTTGATACAGGGCTTCCGCCTGAGACGTGTAGGAAAGCACCTGCAGCCGTCGAAAGTCTCTAAACGAATCCTCGAACAACGCATAAGCGTGCGAGATAGTGATCGAGACGCGGCCGGCTTCGGACTGTCGGATAGTATTGAGCCTGCCACGCATGATCTCTTCATCGATGACAATCACTGGTAAAGATTGTTCCGCTATCGGAATAGTCGACGCACGTTGGACGAAGGATGCGTTGCCTAGTAACAACTCCGTCAGCACGTCCGTGTCGAACGCGATCATTTGCTTCGATCCAAGTCTCTATTCGCGTAGGCATCGCGACAGATATCTCGGAGCATCGGGTCCGCTTGATACTTCCCCGCCAGATCCGTCACACCGGTCGTATCAACATCAAGGGACAGCAGTTCGCCGATAGCTACGCGGTGCTCGATTTCCGCTTTTAAAGCGTCAAGCGCTTGCGATCGAGTTCGTCCCAGGACACGAACTTTTGGTTCCCCAAGAAGTGAAGCGGCGAATTGGTCGTCGCAGGATTCTACCACGATAGGAAAAGTCATAATCACGCCTCCGACACCCATTCTATGGAAGTTGCCAAGCTATCTCAACACAAAATTTGCTTGAGGCAAAACCTTTGCAACTCCCGGCCATTGCGCAATCTCATTAACGATACCATGTCAGAGCCGCAAGCTATCGTTAACTAGCGGCAGAGATCGAAATCAAAACTTACCACCTAATATGAACCGCGCAATCCCAGCCGCGACCTCCGCTTCCTGCGCGACGAAATCATGGGGCTCGCCGACTTCGCAGGCGGCAAGGTTGGTTGCCCTACCGGGATTGATCGGGCCGCCGGGCACCGTCACAACCTGTTTGCGTTCGCTTTGAGTTCTCGCGCTGATATTTCCCATCAGAGCTGCCGGTGAACGGTCGCAATTGTCGGCGGCATGACCGACGACTAGCAGCGGCGCCTTGACCGATTCTAATCGCAAATCGAAGACGCTTTGCCTGGCCAAAGTTTTTCGCGCTTTGGGATCGCCGGACATCATGGCGGATATGAGCACCAGTCCGTCGGCCGCGGCCTCACCGGAAAGGCGCACGCCAGCGTTGGCGGCGGAAATCGTTCCGCGGCTGTGGCCGAGCAGCCAGACCGAGCCCTTCGTGCGATTCCGCAGGTCAACGATGACTTTGGCTAAATCTTCTGCGTGTTGCGGAAACATGCGAAACTCCGCTAAGCCGTCGACGTCGCCCGTGTCGGATGGCGCTTCAACCAGCGCGGTGACGAAGCCCTCAACGTGAAACAGCGGCACCATGCGCATCAACACATTGCGCGATAACGCACGCGGGCACCCGTTGTCGTCAAGATTGATATTGCCGCCGCCACCGACGAGCAGCACCAAAGTTATTCCGGTTTGTCGAACTGAAGAATCTCCGCTACGGGCAAGGCTGAAGCGCGTGGTGGTGCGATCATGGGTCGCAATCTTGATGACTTCGCCGCAATTGTCGGATCGCCCAGACTGGATTTGCTGTGCCACCGATCGCACTGGAGCCGAAGCCACGATGACCACAACAGCGAGCAGCCACCGCAAACAGTGGATCATAGAACCCAATCCGCGGTAAGAATACTGAGATTTCACGGCTTCCACCCTTTTGTACGCAGTTCGTTGCGAACTTTCACAGCCACAGAGTAATCAAAAATCTTTTCCAACCGTGGTGCATCCTTGAGGCCGGCGCGGTCGACGATGTGTTCGAGGGATTTGCGCTGAATTTCTTCGCTGACGATGCCGTCCTGGGTCAGGCTCGGGCGCATGAGATCGTAAATTCTGCCGGTGGCGTCTTCCTTGCTTCGAAGAAAGCGGGCGAGATTGGTAATGGTCTGACTACGCAGATCGCGGAAGTGGATGAAGCCTTTCAACGTGGCGCGAAGAAACTTCTCGACGAGAATCGGCTCACTGGTCAGCAGTTGATCGGTGACGTTGACCGTCCCTTGCAGCTCGATCCACTCTTGATCGATGAACGAAACCAACTCGCGAAAGCCGGCGTCTTGGGCGAGCAAATTCGCCGGCACCGATAGCATCGCGGCATCGACGGAACCAACCTGCAATGCGAAGAAGCGCCCCGTGCCGGAGCCGACCGGCAGGATCAAGACATCGCGCCCGCCTTCCAATCCATATTTTTTGAGAATCTCCCGCAGCAGCGAATCCGGTCCGCTGCCGAGACCGGAGACGCCGACTTTTTTTCCTTTGAGACTTTCCACCGAGCGAATCTCCGGCTTGGCATAAAGCCAAAACATCGGCCGGTTAAACGTCGTGAAAATATATTTCACCGGCGCGCCGCGCAGAATCGGCAGCAGCCCCGATCCGCCGGCGGTGGAAAATTTGATATTGCCGGCGAGCAATGCTTGCATACCGAGGGCCGAAGGAATCAGCACCAATTGCACATCGAGCCCTTCTTGCCGGTAGTAGCCGCGATCGCGGGCGATCGAAAATGCGCCAATAGCCGGCGAGATCGATGGGATCTGCACCGGGACTTTCAACAAATCTTGCGCGCCGCTATGGGCGGCGATCAACAAGAATGTAAGGGTTAGAACCTTGAGCCAAATGGCCATTTCAATTCCTTTATGTTATTTCCACTATACGCGCATAAACAAAATGATAACTAACTTTCACGCGCACCGGTGTCAACAAACAATTGCTCGGAGGATTCGTGACCAAGTTCGGTGTATTCTTACCCGTCTCCGGCCGCGCCGCTAGTCGCAATACGTTGCGGCAAGCGGCGCAACAAGCCGAGGCATTGGCCTACGATTCGGTTTGGGCCGCTGACCGTTTGGTGATCCCGTGGAAGATCGGCACGACCTATCCCTACAGCAAGGAAGCGACCTTCATCGTCCCGCCCGACCGGCCGTTCTTCGACACCATGACTTGTCTGGCGTTCTTGGCCGGCTGCACGGAGACCATTCAACTTGGCATGAGCGTCATGGTGCTGCCCTACCGCCATCCGCTGCACTGGTCGCGCATCGCGACGACCATCGATCAATTATCCACCGGCCGATTGATTCTCGGTGTCGGCGTCGGCTGGATGGAAGAAGAGTTCGCCGCCATGAACGCGCCTTTCAAAGAGCGCGGCAAAGTTTCCGACGAGCAGTTGACGCTGCTCAAACAATTGTGGAGCGATGAGCACATCACGTTTCACGGCAAGTATTACAACGTCGACGATATCGCATTTTTGCCCAAGCCATATCAAAAGCCGCGGCTACCGATCTGGGTCGGCGGCGAAGGCAAATACGCCCAGCGCCGCGCCGGCCAATACGGCGACGCTTGGTTCCCCTACTTCGTCAAAGTCACGCCGGAGCAATTGGCCGCGGGATATGAGAATGTCCGCGCCCAAGCGAAAAACGCCGGGCGCAATCCGGATGAAGTTCAACTCGCCTGTTGCTTGCCGGTGGAACTCACGCCCAGCGACGGCCCGCCCATCACCGACTATCTCAAAGGCAGCATCCGACAGGTCACGGCACGGCTGAAAGAATTCATCGCCGTCGGCTGCATTCACATCGGACTACAATTCATGATCCCGCACTATCCCGAGCGCAAGGAACAGATCGAAAGATTCGCCAAGGAAGCGCTAGCGGAGCTGAAGGCGTCATGATCATGTTCCGTGTTCGTGCTCATTTAAATCCATTCACCACGAAGGCACGAAGGTCACGAAGGTTTCGGATAAATAATACTCCGAACTTCGTGTTCTTCGTGACCTTCGAGGTGAGAATGTTTTGCGTAAAAACCGCTAGAGCTTGAACTTCCAACCTGACGCAGATAAAAAACATTACGACAAACAGTTACTGAGAATCACAAGAAAGAAGGACAGTTTCCATGGCCAAATTACCCAGGGTTGCGTTAATTCTCACCGGCGGCACCATCGATTCGGTCGGCAAGGACCGTCTCGATCTCGCTTGGTACATCGAAGCCGGCAAACGCTTGAATGACGGTGAGCTATTACAACAATTGCCCGAGCTCAAAGGCATCGCCGAAGTGCAAGAGATACCGTTTCGCCGATTGCCCAGCCACGCGTTGATCGACAAAGATTGGCTCGACTTGGTGCGCACCATCGACAAGATATTCGCCGAAGACCAAGCCGACGGCATCGTCATCACCCACGGCACCAACACCATCGAAGAGACCGCCTATTTTCTCAACCTCACGCTCAAGACCGACAAGCCGGTCATCGTCGTCGGCTCCATGCGGCCATCGTCGGCGATCAGCGCCGATGGTTATTTGAATTTGGTCAACGCCATCAAAGTCGCCGCCGATCCCAATTCCAAAGGGCGCGGCTGTTTACTGGTGATGAACGACACAATCTTCAACGGCCGCGACGTGACTAAAACCGCCACCTACCGCGTCGAAGCGTTTCAATCCCGCGATTTGGGCCCGCTCGGCTTTGCCGACGGCGATGGAAAAATCGTCTACTACCACACGCCGGTAAAGAAACACACGACGGCCACCGAGTTCGACGTGAGTAAAATGCAATCGCTGCCGCGAGTCGACATGGTGCTCTCCTACGTCGGCGCCGACGGTACGATGATCGAAGCCGCCGCGAAAGCCGGCGCCAAGGGCATCGTCAGCGCCGGCACCGGCGCCGGCCGTCCGACCCCTGCGGAGGATGCCGCGTTCGATAAATGTTTCAAGGAAACCGGGATGCTGATGTGCCTATGCAGCCGCGTCGCCGCCGGCCGCGTGGTCAGAAGTCCAGGATTGGAACGGCGCGGCTTCGTCGCCGGCGACAATTTGCAGCCGTGGAAAGCGCGTTTGCTGTTGTCGTTGGCGCTGACGAAGACGACGAATGCCGACGAGATTCAGCTCATGTTCGACACGTATTAAGACGCCCATCAAATATCCAAGCTAAACTTACTAGGGGCGCGTCAATCGCGCCCCTATTTTTTGCGCAGTTGAACCCCGATCGCCCTGAGCAAGGTCGAAGGATGCGGCCAATCTCTCCGATTACACTGCGCGCAACGCCTGGACGATATTCAAGCGCGACGCCCGCACAGCCGGCAAAAATCCGCCGATCAAACCCATCAACAACGAGAAGCCTAGCGACGTTACGACGATGGACGGGGACAACGCGAAGGAAAACGCTAGCTCGGAGAATGATCCGAAATTCAAAGTCGAGATTGACACGAACTGAAGGAGCGACGCCAGGGCCAAGCCGAGTAGACCACCGCCCAACGACAGAGCGAACGATTCAAACATAAAGGCGAACAAGATGCTGCGGCGAAAAAAACCTTACGCGCGTAGCGTGCCGATCTCGGTGGTTCGGTTCGCAACCGAACCGTACATGGTGATCATCGCGCCGATAGTCGCGCCAATGCTGAAAATGACGGTGATAAAGATGCCCAGGATACGGATGAACGCCGCCATCATCTCGGACTGTTCCTCGAAGAATTTCTTTTCCCGCTTGGCGGCGAAGTATTGCAGGCGGTTGTCGCTCTCGAAAGCGCTCACGATATTCGACAGCTCAGCGGGATCTTTGAGCCGTACAGTCACCGTCGAGAACGACGAGCGCCTGAAGACGGCGGCGATCTGATTCAAATCGCCCCACAGTTCGGAATCGAAACCGCTCCCGTCGGCATCGAAAAGGCCGACCACCGTCCAAAAATCACCGCCGAATTTGATCTTCTCGCCCAACTGCGCGCCGACGAATCTTTTGGTGATGCCGGCGCCGACGATCACTTCGCGCGCGCCCCAGCGAAACATGCGGCCTTCGGTAATTTTCACTTGCGGGCGCAACTGCAACGCCGCTTCTTCCACACCGCGCACGGTGACGTTGCTGATGCCTTTGGCGCCGAGCTTGCTGAGATTGATAATCACCACCACTTCTTTGGAACAGAGCGGCGCACCGTCCGCGCCGCGCGCGACCTGCGGCAGGTTGACAACGATGCCGGCGGCTTCGCGGTCGATGATGCTCATAATCTCGCTCGCCGCCGCTTTACGCGCGACGATGACGTTGTCGTCCGACCCGGTAGAGCGCAATGTCTTCTGCACGCCGTTGGCCATCATCAAAACCGCGCTGAAAACGAACACCACCATAGCGACACCGATCATGGTGATCGCGCTGGTTAGCCGGCGCGAGATCGCGCTGCGCAAAATATATTTGAGCGGTATTTGCATCATGGCCCCAGGACAGAGGTAGGGGTCGACCTACGTGTCGGCCCTACGAAGACAAATCGTTGCGTCTCTGCGGTCTACATTTTTCCTCACCCCACGTGACGCAAACCATCGACGATATGCGTCGTCAGCACGCGCCGTAGCGGCACGATGGCCGCGATCAAGCCGACGACCAAGCTCGCGACACAGCCGATAACGATAGTCTCAGGTTTCATGTAAAAAATCGGAAACCAGCCCTTGGGCAGTGCGGCGCGAAATCCTTGCACCGCCGGCAAGGTCACGGCCAATCCGAGCGCGCTGCCGAATACGGCTAATATCATCGACTCGCCGGCGAGCAGGAAAAACAGATGGCCGCCGGAAAATCCCAGGGCTTTGAGAATCGCGAACTCGTGAGTCCGTTCACGCACCGACATGATCATGGTGTTGCCGACGACGAGAAAGATAATCCCGATGATGACGAACGACATGACGTTCATCGCCGTGATCACCGCGCTCGCGGACGACAAAAAATTCTGCTGAAACGCCCGCTCGGTTTCGCTTTTGGTCTCGGCCGCGGAATTTTCGAAAAGTTTATCGATTGATTGAGAAACCCGCGCCGAGTCGTCGGCATTAGCGATGCGCACGATGTACCAACCGATATTGCCGGCGCGGTTGGGCGACTCTTGGCGCAGCCGCTCATCGACATATTTGTGATGAAACATCATGATCGAGGGATCGACAGCTTGGTCTCGCGGTTGGTAGATCGCGCTCACGACGAAGGGCCATTGGCCTGGGTAGACATCGCCGTCGAGATTCATGATGTCGCCGATCTTGAGATTGTACCGCCGCGCCAGGTCGACGCCGATGACGCAGCCGTTGCGCTCGCGCTTGAAGGCGGCGAACTGCTCTTTGTCGATTAAATATTCCGGATAGACGTCGAAGAAGCTCTCGGAGTCCACGGCGAGACGCGCAAAGAATTGGTTCTTATCGATATACACACCGGAAAACCACACCGCGTAGGTCACCTTGTCAACGCCCGGCACTTGGTACATGCGATCGCGATAAGCGAGCGGCAACGGAAACACGAAGGACACCGCGTGGCGCGTGATCAAGCGATTGGCCGACGAAGCCTCGACACCGGCATGCCACGCCGCAACCACAGTTTGGAGCAAGGCGAACGCCATCACCGCGACGCCGACGCCGATAACGGTCAACAAACCGCGCAGCTTGTGACGCAGCGTATTACGCAGGAGAAGCTTCAACAATTCCATTGGCTAGGTAATGGTTAAAGTGGGCTGGGAGTAATCTTAATCTCCATTTACCATTCTCAATTATCCATTCTCAATTATTTCCTCCGCCAACTCGCCCTTGTCCAACTGCCGCCGCGAGCGCGCTCGCTCCGCTGCGCGCGGATCGTGCGTGACCATCAGAATGGTCTTGTTCAACTCGCGGTTGAGCCGCTCCATCAAATCTAAAATCTCGTCGGCGGAATTTTTGTCGAGATCGCCGGTAGGCTCGTCGGCGACCAGGATCGCTGGCGATGGCGCGGGCGATCGCCACCCGTTGCTCTTGGCCGCCGGACAGTTGGCGCGGAAAGTGATGCAGACGATCCGCCAAGCCGACGACATCGAGCGCAGTCTCGGCGTGAGCACGCCGCTCGTGCTTGGAAAGCGGCGTCAGAATCAGCGGCAGCTCGACGTTCTCCAGCGCCGTCAGCACCGGAATCAGATTGTAAAATTGAAAGATGAAGCCGATATTGCGCGAGCGCCAGAGCGCCAGTTCGGTTTCATTTAATTCGGTGACATCAATGCCAGCGATAAAAATTTTTCCCGCCGTCGGCTTATCGATGCCGGCGATCAGATTGAGCAGCGTCGTCTTTCCCGACCCCGACGGTCCCATGAAGGCGATGAATTCGCCTTCGGCGATTGCCAAATTGATGTTGCGCAGCACCGGAATTTCCAGACGGTCGCGCCGGTAGGACTTGAACAGCTCTTGGACTTGGATCAGCGGCGCCATCGACACAAACTATTTCTTCTCGGTGATCTTGGCGCCGGCTTTGAGTCGCTCGTCAACTTTGGCGATCACCTGATCACCCGCCTTGAGACCGCCGGTGATCTCGATCAAGCCCGTTAACTTTTGTCCGGTGCTTACGACGGTCTCAACAGCGCGGTCGTCTTTCGTCTGAAATACCACTTGTCGACCATCCCGGCCGACCACCGCGGCGGCGGGCACTGTGAGCAACGGTTTGGCGTCGGCGGCACTGGTATTACCTGCGAGAAATGAAATCTTCGCGCTCATCTCGGGCAAAACTTTGCGATCGTAATCGCGGAAACGGATCTTCACCAACACCGTCGCCTTGGCGCGATCGGCGGTGGGCACGATCTTGGTCACGTACCCTGGATAGCGTTGTTGCGGATATGCGTCGAGAGTGATTTCGCAACTCTGCTCGGGAATCACCCTGGTAATATTCGCTTCGGAAACATCGGCTTCGACTTCCAACGAAGTCATGTCGGCGATCGTGACGACCGCCGCTTTCGAGCTCGCGGCACCCGCCAACGGCGCGACGATTTCGCCGACATCGGCGTTTTTCTTGAGCACGGTACCGTCGAAGGGCGCGACGATGCGCATGTTCTCCACCGCCACTTCGGCTTCACGCACGGCGAACTTGGCCGCGTCGATGGTCGCGATCACGCGCTGGTAGCGCGCCTCGGCGCCGTCGAACTCCGCCTGGGCCACCGCGCCTTCCTTGAGCAAGGTGCGCATACGTTCCTGTGATTGTTTGGCGTCATTCAGATCGGCTTGAGTCGCGCGCAAATTTTCCCGCGCCCGCGCCAACGACGCCATCACATCGGCATCGTCCAAGCGCGCCAGCACCTGGCCTTTCTTAAGGAACCTCTGAACAACTGCCCTGGAAGCAGGGCAGCGGAGGATAGATCGTTTTTTTCGTAATGAGTTACAGTTTTTGCGAAGTTATATCAGATTACATTTTGCTCTCGCGGTTAATAGGGTCCTTAGTTTTGCCTCGATTTG
>SHYW01000146.1 GCA_009692615.1 Deltaproteobacteria bacterium
CGTAGCTTATCCGTAATACGAGCGCTTCGTACAACGGTCAACGGGGGCAAATCGAGGCAAAACTAAGGACCCTATTAACCGCGAGAGCAAAATGTAATCTGATATAACTTCGCAAAAACTGTAACTCATTACGAAAAAAACGATCTATCTTCCGCTGCCCTACTTCCAGGGCAGTTGTTCAGAGGTTCCTAAAGAAACGATCGAACTCATCGAGAAGCGCCGTGTTGCCGTCACGCATCGGCTTGACTCGGCATTCCAAACGGCAAAGGTCGCTGACTACGAGCACATCCGTTGAGGACAAACGTTGTGCCACGAGATCACCCCACTCGGGCACATGCTCAACCAAGTAAATCAACGGCGCGGTGTCGACATAGATTACCAGGACTAGTCTCCCCAACTGTCTCGTTCAGATTGTATACAACGGTCCACTTCTTCACGGCTCGGCGGACGGTAACCACGAGCGGCCTGCGCCGCATGAATACTGGAAATGACTTCGGGACGGTAAGGTCGGCGCTGTTTTTCATCAAGGGGTTCGATTGCAACGCGCACCTTCATCGGACGCAAGGATAGCGGCTTGTCCAAAGCAACTGTGCGATCATCGATCAGCCTGCCAGTTCGGATCTCTGTTTTGCTCATCAGCGTTCTCCAATCAACTGGATCAATCATTCAAAAGCAAGTGTATCGTTGACATTAGCACAGGGTCAATAGCCAAATGTTCTCACGGGTGTCTGAGTCACTTTGCGATGGCTTGCCGGAAACGACGATGGGCCGGGCAAGGCGCTTCACTCGCGACGTTAATGCGATCGACAAGAACATCAAGGTGGTTATTCCCAAGTACTTCGAGCTCCAAGTGATCGAGTAGCTGCCGCATACGGCCGCTTGGCAACAGACCAAATTCAAAATCCGAAATAAATAGCTGTGGGCGGTCGGAAAATTTGCGCGCGCAGCGTTGCGCGGAGAATAATTTCAACCGGTGATTTCGTAGGGCACGTTCGTCGGCCCTTCGACGCGGCGGTAGGCGCCGGTTTCCATGTTGTAGTTGCCCTGCAAGACTTTGCCGGCGACGCGCTCGGAGCGCAGAATCAGGCCGTAGGATTTTGCCGGGCCGCCTTGCTCGGCGTGGATGTCGAAGGGCGGCACCAGATCGACGTTTCCGGGTGCGCCCTGGGTGATGCTTTCGATTTCTAATTTGGCGTATCCTTCCTTGCTGCCGTCGTCAGTGCGGCGAAAGCGTTCGAGGGTTTCCGTGCCGGCGAGCAGTCCGTAGGCGGTCCATGAATGAGCGTGATCGTGGATGCTGCCTTTGCGATCCGCGCTGTGAACCACGCCGTTGATGGCGAAGCCGTAGTCGGGATCTTCGTAGAAAAGCAGATTGCGCCGGCCGCCGTCGGTTTCCGGCCAGCGCTTGCAGGATTCACGCATGGTCTCGTCTTTGACGAGGTCGGCGAGCAAGTCTCGGCCGCGTGTCATTCGCGCTTCGGTATCTGGAAGCGTTGCCCAAGCCGCGCGCAACTCCTGAATAAATTTTTCAAATGCCGGGAGTCTTTTTGCCGTCGTCATAGAGCCTCCTAAAGATAAATCCGGCCAGCAAAGAAACATGCTGCGCTCTAGCGCGGATGTTTCGCGGTGCCGGCCCAGCCGGTTTCGGAAATGTCGATGATCACGCCGTCCGGCGCGCTGTATTTTACTTCGGCGTTGACGTGGGCTGCTTTGTTCCTGCCCAAGCCTAAGGCGTCGTTGATGTCGTCGCGGATCGGCGCGCCGGCGGCGCTCAGGGTTTTGTCGATGGCTTCGACGCTGTCGACTTCGAAGCCGATGTGATGCAGGCCGGTGAAATCTTTTCCCTGGGGCATGCCGGCGGTGGCGTCGTTTTTAAATTTTAGCACGGCAAAGTTGATGTCGCCGTCTGTGAGGTGAAATCCCTGTGCGCCCGGACTGTTGATCTTGGCGATCTCGCGCAGGCCGAAGACATCTTTGTAGAACTGCGCGGTCTTTTCCGGATCCTGAGTGGCGATCGCGATATGTTTGATCTTGGCCATTTTATTTCTCCCGATCGTCGGCGCCGTCGAAACGGTTTAGCCGGTGATCTCGTAAGGGATGTTGGTCGGCCCTTCGATCTGCCGATACAAATCGCCTTCCATGCTGTAGCTGCCTTGCAAAACTTTTCCCGCGACTCGTTCGGAGCGCAGAATCACCGCCACCGAGCGCGTCGGCCCGCCCTGTTCGGCGTGGATGTCGAACGGCGCCACGAGATCGACCTTGCCGGCGTTGCCTTCGGTCACGCTTTCCAATTCTAGCTTAGCGTATCCATCTTTGCTGCGGTCGTCGACGCGCCGAAAGCGTTCCAAGCTTTCCGTGCCGGCGAGGACGCCGTAGGCGGTCCAGGCATGGGCGTGGTCATGAATGCTGCCCTTGCGGCCCGGCATGCGCACGACGCCGTTGACGGCGAAGCCGCACTGGTCGTCTTCATGGAACAATAAATTCTTCCGGCCTTCAGTGGACGGCCAAGATTTGCATGCTTGGCGCATGGATTCGTCTTTGACCAGTTCTTCGAGCAGCCTCTGGCCTTTTTTCATGCGCGCTTCGGTGTCGGGCAGTTCTTTCCAGGCCGCGCGTAAATCTTGGATGAACTTTTCGAATATTGGAATGTGTTTGCTCATGACTCCCTCCTAAATTGACGTTTCATGCTTGGCTATTAGCCGCACTCTTCCGGTCTTTTTTTCACAACGATGCGCGCGAAGGCCCAGACGGGGTTGCAGAAGGGCGGGTTTAAAACCCGCCCCTACAAAAACTTCGTGAACTTCGTGTTCTTCGTGGTGAATAAATCTCAGCATTGAATCTAGATTAATTTCGACAGCGCTATTTAAACATCTCTCGCCTCACTTCTTCAAGCGGTCGAAAATCGACGATCTTGTTCAACGCGATGTCGCCGATGGTCTTGTCGGCGCGTTGCATCTGGCTGATGTGAACTTTCAAGCCGGCGTCGCTGGCCGCGCCGTCTTTGCTGAATGACTTCGCCAGCGATGCGTAGGATTCCTTCGCGGTCGGTCCATCCATGCGCCATTCCCGTTCGAGGATCTGAATCGTGTCGTCGGGTCGCTCGCGGGCGAAATTCAAGCCGCGATAGAGCGCGCGCAGCAGCCGTTTCGTGAGGTCGCGTTTCTCAATCAGTTGCCGCTCGGTGGTGGAAAAGCCGTTGCTGGGAAACTCGATGGCGTCGCCTAAGAAGAGCAGCTCGCGAAAGCCTTTTTGTTTGAGCAACACATTATCCGGCGGGATCGCGATGGTCGCGTCGACGGAGCCGGCGCTGAGCGCGGCGACCCGCGTGCTCGGCAGGCCGATCATGATCAGCACGGCGTCGCGCTGGGCGTCCATGGCTTCGCGGCTAAATGCGATCCGGGTCGCCAATTCGATGGTATCGCCGAAGCGAACGATGCCGATGTACTTGCCGCGCAATTCTTGAATCGATTTGAACTGCGGCTTGGCCATTAAAAAATAATTTGGCCGCGCAGCGCCGAAGAAGATCGTCTTGATCGGCGCGCCCTTGGCGGCCAGGCGCAATGCGGAATCGGCGACGTCGTGGTAGTCGACGTCGCCGGACAAAAGCGCGTTGTGCGCCAATTGCGGCAACATCATCGGCGTCTCGATCTCGATGTTCTCGTCTTTGAAAAAACCGCGATGAATGGCGGCGAACAGCGGCAGGTAGCCCATGGATTTCGCCGGCAAGGCGAGCTTGACGCGCTCGGCTGCATGGATTGGGGAATTTATCTCAGTGACCAATAAACTGAGAGCCAGACAAATGGTCTGCGCTAGTAACTTGAACTTACTCACGGCGAAATTCCTCGAACTAAACATTCCTCGACTCTAAGCCGAAGTGTTGCAAAAACGTCGACTCCTCTTCCGTCATTCTGTCCTTATCGTCACCCCGGTGAAAACCGGGCTCCATCCCCATCCCCTAACCTGGATACCGTT
Organism: Deltaproteobacteria bacterium; assembly: GCA_009692615.1. Taxonomy (NCBI): domain Bacteria; kingdom Pseudomonadati; phylum Myxococcota; class Myxococcia; species Deltaproteobacteria bacterium. The sequence goes on from SHYW01000146.1 coordinate 3,973, forward strand.
TTCCAACGGTATGACGGACGCTGTCCGTCACCTGGATGCCCGCCAGAATTTATCCTGAGCCACGTCAATGGGCGGGCATGACGGACATTCACTCGATTCCCCAGAGAGTCGTTAAGACTCTTGGCGCGCTCTAGCTTTCTTTTCTTCCGGTGCTTTGATCTTGTCGAGTTGCTTCTTCGCGAAATCGCCATGGCCGACTTCCTTGTTCGTTGCACTGAATCTCGGATTGCCGGCCGGTTCGGCGCGCGCGCCGAGGAGAATCATGTATTCGTCGCCGGTATTGTCGAGCTGATAGAGTTGCCCCGCCGGAATGGTCACAAGCATGCCGCAATCCAGCGCACGCGACGTGCCATCGGGAAAGTGAAACGTACACTGGCCTTGGACGCAGTAGAACTGCTGGTCGGCGGTGTGCTTGTGCATCGGTCCTTTGGTCCCAGGATAATCTCCGTGCACCCAGGTGTGAAAGTGGTCCGAGGTGAAGAGAACTTTCTTGCTGTGGCCGATTTCCAGTTCGGGTTCCTTCAATATGTCGATGAATTCAGCAGCCATGATTTCCTCCTTGTTAACGAGTCAATTATTGTTTGCGCAAAATTTTCAGCAGCCGGCAGTGCATTTGGCGTTGCCGTCAAACTGCATGGTTTTGCCGCTCAACGGCAGATGGACAGGGCGGCCTTTGACGAGATCGATGAATTGCAATGTCCGGGTGCCCGGGTTGACCTTGCCGCCGGTCGTAGCTGCTTCGTTGGCGTGGGATAGAATGACAGCATTCGGTTGCAAAAGCTCGTTTACAGCAAAGGCAGCTTTCTCGACAGAACTCACATTTATTACCGATAGTTTGGTTTTATAAAAACTCCTGATGATAGTATTCATCTCGCTCATAAGCGCGGTATCCCCAGAGAGATAAACTTTGAGACCGTTTGTAAACGCGACAACAAAGCCGACCGCGTCTCCGACATATGCAGTGAGACCGTCATTTTCTAAAATCGCTTTTCCTGCATCTGTGATTAGGCTAGGAGCAACAGTATTGTCATGATCGGCTCGCACAGTTGTAATCTCCACTCCATTGGTTGCGTTGGAAACTTTGAATATCCATGTTCCTCCTGGGGGCCGACCTGCGAGGCATGGCGAGGACGTCGGAACGGTCGTTGCTCTCAGGGTGCCGACCGCAGGACATTCCGAGGTCACTGCGCCTCGGATGTTTTGGATTTTCTTAGTAAGAAAACGAGTCATCGGGCGACTCGTCATGATCCAGGAATTTTTCGCTGCTGCGATCTCGGCGGTGTTTGAATTGGGCGCGGCGGACACGGTTTGCGGTTTATTGCACGTCCCTGCGTTAAGGCCCGCTGCTTTTGTTCCGCCGATGTGATCATTGTGGGCATGGCTGAGCAGAATCACATGCACGTCGCCGAGTCGCGGGTCCGTTGCGCCGGCTACAGTCTGTCCGGCGTCGTATAGAATCCTCACGCCGGTCGGATCTTCAAAAAGCATCGCCCGGTCGTTCTGGCAAAATTCACCGTCGTGGGAGCCCAGCGGGGTGATCTTGACGAACTGGGCCAGCACGGGGTTGGGTGCAAACATAACTATCGCAACCACCACAGTCATTTCTCGTATGATTTTTCGCATGTACTCTCCGTTTAGGTTAACGTTTGCTCTGGCGAAATTTTTCCCAGGCGGCGATGCCGGCTTTGACCGCGCGCACGTCGCCGTCGCCGCGGTGGCCGGCGCTGCCGACGGCGCCGACGATGACGTTGTCGACAATCAGCGGGAAACCGCCGGGGATTAAAATGATCTGTCCTTGCATCAGGCTCAACGCGCTGTGAAAGTGCTGCGGATTGCTCTGCACCTGCTCGCCGGATTCCGCCGTCGATTGTTGCAGTGTGGCGGCGCCGACCGCTTTGCCAATGGCGAATTTTACCCAGAAGCCTGAAGTCCCGTCCATGGAGTCGAGAGAAATCAAGTTGCCGTTAAAATCGACGACCGCGATGGCGGCCCGGCTGCCTTCCGCCTTTACGACGGCTTTAGCCGCTTCGACAATGACCCGCGCTTCTTCTAACGTCAGTGCGGTGGGGACACGGATGATCGGACGGGAGGCGCGGTCGTCGGGTGCTGGTTTTTCCTGGGCGTGAACTCGAACTTGGTTGCTACTCATTGAGGCAAACAAGAGTGCAGCGAATATTACCAATGGCTTCATAGGTCCTCCATTATTTCGCCGCTTGAGCGGCGGCGCGCGCGGCTTGCAGCGTGGCGCTGTCACCGTGGATGCCAACGATCGTTGCCACATCGAGGTTCAACTTGTCCAGTGCCGGGATGAATTCTTTTACCGCCGGCGCCGGACATACTTCGCCGTTACGGGGGCTGATGTGATCCGCTTCGATAAGAAGTTTTTCCGCCGGCAGATAGATGACGACGAAGTCGTCCGCATGCGACAAGGGTAGGGGATAGACTTCGACGCGCCGTTTGCCGTCGGTCAAGATGCGCGGGCCGCCGCCGAAGGCTTCGATGACGACGCCGACTTTATTTTTCTCCAAACTGTCGGGATTGCGTGTGTGCGGCGCCTTGGCAACTTTGGCGTAAAACTCTTTGGCCGAAAACGGCACGACGATGGTTGCGCCGGTGGCCATGAAGGCGCGGATACCGCCGGCGTGGTCGAGGTGATGATGGGTCGGGATCACGTAGCGGATCGGTTTGTTTGGAAACTTTTCTTTGATCGCTTTGCTCACCGGCGCGGTGCGCGCTTCGTAGAGCGGCGCTTCGACGGCGATCAGATGATCGGCCATCTCGACGACGACGGTGGCGTGGGAGCTGCCGATGATTTTATGCACGCCTGGCGCGAGCTGGGTCCAGACGATTTTCGCTGGCGCACCCCAGTCCTGATAGCTGACGTTGCCGGCGATGCGGCGGGGAATCCATTGCGACGCGATCGGCGCGGCGTCGGTTTTTTCATTGCGCACCGCGTCGGGAATCGCAAAGGGGTCGGCGACGAAGGTGACGTTATGCTGCACCGACTTGAGCTGTTCTTCTTGCAGCGCTCTGCCGTTGAGTTCATAGCGCAAACCGAAGGGGACCATGATCGCGCCGACTTTACGCCAGTCGCTGAAGCGTAGGAGGTAGTTACTGTCGCCCTCCAACGGATCGTCTTCGAGAATATTCACCTGGGTCGGTAGGTGAGTCTTGGTGTCGAGATAAATGTGAAACTCATCGCCGTTTTCGGTGAAGCTCAACACGCGATTGTTCGCGCCGCCGACTTCGGCGTCGGCGAGCCGGCGGAGATTTTTCTGGCGTGACGCGGTGAGCAAGATTGCAATCGGCGCGCGTTTCTCTTCTCGCAAGCGCGTGGCCAGGCGACCGGGGTGCATGCGGCTGGTCTTGCCGGTTTTGTCATCGCCTTCGCGCAGCAGGCCGATGTTGCCGTCGATCACTTCCAGATAACGAATCGATAGGTTGCGCGCCGAATTGCCGCCGTCCCATTCGATGCGCAGCCGTGGTTGGATCAGATCGCGGGTCAACGTATAGCGAAAGGTGCTGACCTGGCGCGTCGGGCCGAGGGGCTGGGGCGTCGACGATGAGTCGAACTGCTTGCCTTCGCTTTCGACCATTTCGTTTTTCAACGCCCGCAGTGCGTTCATTCCGCCCATGGCAGTGGCAGATTGGTCGAGCAGCGTTTTCGCCGATTGAGCGTGCGTGTTGGCCACGCCAAGGAGCAGCAAAGTTACTATTGCGATGCCGGTTGTGAAGATTTTTTTAATGATTGTTTCAGCCTCCAATTTTTTGCGCCTTTTGCGGTTAATGATCCGTAGGTCCGAGGGCGCGATGAATCGCGCCCCTGCAATTCGTTGGTCCCCTTACGGTAACTGATCGAGTTTGCGTTTTAACACTCCGTCGCTGTTTAGTTCGGCATTAAAATCGTAAAGCGAACCTTCCCATGATCTGTACATGGGATTGGGTAGCATAAACCATTTCGTGCCCCATTCGCTGCGCTGCAACGCGGCTTGCCGGCGTGCGATGGGCGCGCTGCGGTATTCGGCGATGAAGTCGGCCAAGTCGTCGCCGAACAGCATCAGTACTCGGTGTGACTGGGCGATAAAACTTTGCCGGCTGGTTTTGTCGGCGTTCCATTCCGGCCGTTCGTTGCGGCTGAGCACGGTGTCGAGTTGGTCCGATAATTTAATGCCGATGGTCGTGAGATTTGCCCTGGTGATCGGCTCGGTGGCGAAGTCGCGATTGGTGACGAAGAAGACCGTGACGCCGCGGGATTGGGCATAATGGATAAACTCAACGGCGCCGGGCACGGCGCCGGTTTCGTTGCGCAGTTGCCAGTCGCGCCAATGGCCGCTGCTGAAGCGCTCGCGATTTTTCACCATCGAGCTTTGAAATGTTCCCGTGTCAATGACGGTTTCGTCTACATCCATAATGACCGCCGGCGGGAGATTCTGAAAGTTTCCTTTTTGGTCCGGCAGTGCGGTCCACTGGCGGTCGGCCAGGGCGCGGTCGAGATGCATTCTTGCCGTGGCGTAAATCGATTGGGCCAAGACTCGGTATTCCGCCGAAGTCGTTTGCCACAGCACCGCGTCGAGGCGGGCGTCGCTCGATGGCAGCGGATCTCGTGGGCGCGAAGAAGGGGATGGGGCCGCGCAGCCAGCTAGAGTTACGGCTGCGAACACAAGGAACGGCCGGACGAAGTTGCGCCGGTGTTTAGCATTAAAAGTTCGTCGTGACATTTTTTTATTTCAACGGTAGCGTCCGATCGACGTGGCGTTCGAGCCAATCGGCGATCAGTTTGGCGATCTCCAAACTATTTTTCTCCAGCATCATCATGTGGCCGGTGCCGCGGATACCGTAGTCTTCCAAACGCACATACTGATTGGCAACCCCGGCTCGAGTCAGATATTTGCCGGTGCAGTGATCCCACGGCGAGTGGAAGGAAGCTTCGCCGGAGACGATCAAGACTGGGACGTTGAGCAGGTTTACGAGCTTGCGCGGCGGCGCGCTTTGCAGATAGCAGCGCGTCACGTCGGCACGGTCGGCTTTGGCTTCGAGCAGGGGTTTTAGCTCGGCGGGATCCTTTATCGGTGGATCGTAGGCGATCGGTAGTCGCGTGATGCCATACGGTTTATCCAAGGCCGCCGAGTAACGAAACCATTCGGGCGGGCCGATCAAATCCAAATTGCGAAAGGGCGGACTGCTGGGCTCGATGCCGACGACGCCTTTGACGAGACCGGGCCGGGCATCGGCGATCAACCAACCCGACGTGCCCGACATCGAATGGGTGAGAATAATCGCCGAGCCGATCTTGTCGAGCAACGCGGCGACAGCCGCCTGATTTAATTTTTCGCTGACGCCGCCGTTGGTGATGCCGGAAACTTGCGAGGCGAAAAATTGATCGAAAGCCGGATCGCCGCGTTTGCCGCTGCCCGGCCATTGGCTGTGCAGGCGCGACTGCGGGTAGCGATTTTGTTCTTTCGGCGCGGTGAAGCGTTGTTCGACGCTGCTACTCGCGCGGGCGCCCGGCGCCAGCGGGCCGTAAACTTCCGGCTGATAAGGCGAACGGGCGCGGCCGGGTTGGTCGACTAAGTAGACGCTAAACCCGTCACGCAGAAAAAATGTCGCCCATCCCTCGCGGCCGTCCGGTGTGCTTTCGAAGTTGTTGGCGGTCTGACCGCCGCCGTGAATCAAGACGATCGGATAGGGATGTTTTTTCTCGTAAGGGATCTGATAGTGCACGTACATCTGATCGGCCATGATGTGGCCGTTGTTGGCCACTGCTACGTAACGGCCGCCGACGAAAAAGAATCCTTGATCGGCGATGGTGATCGGCCCGCGCGCGGTGATCGCGCTGCCGCAACCGAGGCCGAATAGAGCCAGTGAAATTCCCCAAGCTAGATTTTTCAGAGCATGCGTTGTCTGCATGTAGTTTCCCTTTCCATGTCGGGCTTCGTTGATCAATAATTTTTCGCGTGCCGTTCGACTTCGGGAATCACTTCTTGGCAAATCAAATCGATCGCTTCATGCCAATCGGGGCCGAGCGGCGAGGCGATGTCGACGATGTCGAAGCCATAGGGCTTCGCGGCACGCAGCATCTCGTCGATGCCGGCGATGACTTCAACCGGTGTGCCGGCGATGACCGTGCCGACTTCGGCGAGCAGGTCGTCGCCGATCAAATCCATCATCTCATCCACCGAGCGGCCCGCGTTATGCGCTGCTTCAACGGCTTTCGTGACTTCCGCCGGCACCGGCAGTTTTAACATGCGCTGCTTGAGCATGTGGCCTTGGATCAAGTGTCGTGGCAACGTCAATATGTCATGTTAACAGCAACGCGATTATGTCAGGGTAGTGCGTTGGGTTGAGGTCGTAAGTTAGAAACCTGGCCATAGCGGAACCCCACCTTGTTGGAGTTGGTTCGATATAGGCCAAGTGTGTGCGTCG
>SHYW01000147.1 GCA_009692615.1 Deltaproteobacteria bacterium
GAAGACCTTAATGATCGCTGAAATGAGTTTCAGAAAACTCGATGCACCCCAGCTTGTAGACAAAGTCGCTCGTGGTCAGAAGTACGCAAACGGTCAGGAGGTTCGGGTCGCTGCCTAATTCTTTTTACCCACCAATTGACAACGGCTCTCTGTCCAGCGATATTTGCGCTGCCGGTTATGGGATAACTTCGCGCGCCAGGGAAAAATCGACGAACTTGTCGAAGTTCACCGGCTTGCCCTCGAACGGGCTGCCGAGCAGAGTGTTGTCGAGAGCTTTCTGTGAAGCGATGCCGCTTCTAGTCGCGTGCTTGACGACCAGATTGTAAATATAGTCCACGGCGCTGGATTCAATGCCGCGCAGATTCTTTTGAATAATCGCCTTGGTTTCAACTGGACTACGCGCCATGAAGTCCAGCGCCCGCAGCACAGCACGCACCACCTGCTTGGCTTCCTCGCGGTTGGTCTGGAGTTTTTTCTGGCTAGTGCCGAGTCCGGCGAATAACGTCTCCATGTAGTCGCCCAACGGCAGAATGGTTTTTTGGCCGAGCTTGTGGGCGATCAGATTGGACGGCACTTGCAGCACCGCCGCCGCGACCACGCCGGCGTCGAGGGCGGAGATGCGCGCCGCGTCGGTGCCGGCGCCGACGGCGATTAATTTGACGTCCTTGTCTGGGTCGATATTGTTCGCCTTGAGCGCGAAGCGCACGGCGTACTCGGTGGACGCACCATAGCGGCTGATGCCCACCGGCTTGCCGCGCAGATCGTTCAGCGTGCGAATTTCCGGCCGGGCGACGAGATCGAAGAAGGTGCGATTGTAAACGCCGAGGATCGTGGTCAGCGGCGCGCCCGCCACCGCCGCGCGTAGTACGCTCGACGAACTTTGTATGTAATCAACGTCGCCGGTGATCAGTCCTTTGAGCGCAATATCCGAGCGCATGACGATGTATTGCACGCTCAGTCCGACCTCGTCGAAATATTTTCTATCGATGGCGACCCAGATCGGTGTGTTGGTGAGAACCACGGACGAGGTGGCAATGACGATATTCTTGGCGTGGGCGTGGGCGCCGAAGATAGCGCAGGTGAGCACAGCAACAATCAAGAAAGTCAGTATCTGGGTTTTCATTTCGACAACTCCTTGGGCTGGCCAAGCGTCATGCACCAATTCCAACCAGGGCTATTTCTGCCCCTCGAACCAAGCGACGATGTCGGCGAGCACTGGCGCGCGGTCGACGTTGTTCAGATGATGATTGCCGCCTTCGACGGTTCGGTGTTGCGCCACCGCGAGCAATTTTTGGTGGAGCAATTTGCCATGTTCATAGGGCACCGATTCATCGGCGGTGCCTTGGACGATCAGTACCGGCTTGGGTAAGTTCTCGACGATCTCCAGAGCGTTGGCGGCGCGGAAATGTTTTTCTTGCAGCGGGCCGAAGCGGGCTTCGAGAATCGCCCGGGCATTCTTGTTGTCTTCGAGGATGCGCGGCAACGAGCAGAACGGCGCGATGGCGACAGCACCCGAGAAGCAGTTGTACTGGGTTGCCGCAACCAAAGACATGGTGCCGCCGGTGGATTGCCCCATGGCCCAGACTTTCTTGACGATGTTGGTGAGCGCGGCGGCGCAGGCGGCCATATCCACCGGCCACATGCTTAAATCGGCATGGCCGGTTGAAGCGCCGTAGCCTCGTTGCTCGAAGCGCAGCACGGTGTAGCCGCGTTCGGACAGCATACGCAACAAGTCGTCATAGGGCGTGCCGCCGCCCCAGCCATGGCAAAACACGATGCCCTCGCCTCGGCTTTGTTGCGGCGTCCACATGGCGCAGTTGAGTAAAGCTTCGCTGCTTCTGACGAAGAAGGATATGGGCATGGTCAGCTCTTTCGTTGCCAAGTCAGTTCTTCATGAATCGTTCGTACAGGCCGTTGGTGCCGATGACTTTAAGCTGCAAAGATTTTTTCGCCGCCAGTGTGGCTTTGCGCTGCAACTCGTCGGTGGTGGCGTAGTGTCTCAATACATAGGTGCCAAGGTTGGCGTGCGCGTCTTCTTCCTCGTCATGCTCGCCATAAAATCGCAATAGCGATGGGTGGGGGTAATACTTCTTGGCCGCTTCGAACATGCGGTTGCCGGCCCGAGTGTTGGTGCGCTCGTTGCCGAAGTTATTCGCCGCGGCGATCTCGACGATATGGCCGCGTGACAACCAAAAGTAAAAATAGGGTGTGGTGAACTCGGGGATCAGTTCGATGCGGCGCATCTCTTCCGGGTCGCGGCCGATCTCCTTGGCGAACTCGACCAGATATTCCGGGTGGGGCGCCTCTTCATGGGCATAGGCGATGTATTTCAAGGCCAGATCGGGGTCGTGGCAACGCTGAATCCAAGCGCACATGATCGACGGGATATGTTTGAGATAGGCGTACCATTGAGACATGACTTGAAACAGCTGTTCCTGGCTTAGTTTGCCGCTGCACCAAGCATCGTAATAGGGCGAAGCGATAATCTCGCGGCGCAGCGGTTCGAGCTCCCGATCCAACCATTCGACAAATTCATCGCCGGACATTGTCATAGGACTTTCCTTCCTGAGTTGGAATTATACCAGGTCATCTGAGATCTTCGGGGATGATCCGCCCGTCATCGACGATGGTTTGACCGTCGAGCTCGAACTTGGCGCGGCGCAGGATCAGGTCTTCGTGCGCCATCGTCTTGTTCTTACCGCCCAAGCGGTAGTTGGCGCCGAAAGCGATCTGAATGTTTCCATAGGTCGAGCGCACTTCGCGGGCGCCATCTTCGGTGCCGCGTTGGGCGATCTCCGACCAGTGCGCGCGGTGGTCGGTGCCCCAGCCGATATGCGAGATGATATACGCTTCGGGATCGTTGGCTTGCTCCAAACGGTCTTTCAGCAACACGGCATCGACACCGCCGTCGATGCTCTTGATCGTACCGTTCGCCACTTCTATGCGTATCGGCTCGCTGACGTAGCGGCCCAACATGACCAGTAAGTCGCCGACATCGAGTACCAGCGTGCCATTGGCGGTCTCTTCTTCCGGCGCGCAGTAGAGAAATCCCGACGGCCAACTATCCCAACGGCCTTTCTCGTCGCTGATGCCCAGCTGGGTCAATCCTTTGCGGCCTTTTTTGCGCATGGTCAGATTCGCCCCGGCCGTGGATGTGAGGCGAATTTCCGCCGCGCGTTCGAGCCAGGCAGCGCCATTGGCGGTCCGCCGGCGCACTTCTTCGGTGGGAAAACATCGGCGCAATTGATCTTCGATCGCTTTGACTTGCAACACGCGAGTGCCGCCAGCCAGGACCTCGGTCAAGCCTTCGCCGTAGATATACAACGTGCTGCCGGTGGACAGATCGATGACAAAGTCGGCATTCTTGAGCACGCGAATCACCGGCGCGAGGTCGTTGTTTTTACCGTCGCCCAGAGGCAAGAACGGAATCTTCACTTCGAAGACGCTGCCGGCCAATTCTTTGGCCGCGGCGAGAAAGGCGGCAACATAGTTGGGATTGGTCCGGGTGTCGGTAAACAAGACGACAGTTTCTCGGCGTTGGACTTTGCAAAGGCGCAATTCCGCCAACGTCAAGCCGACGAGATCGCCGCCCATCTCAGCCGTGATCGGAAAACGAACGGTCATAGGATTTCTCCCTGATTAGTAAAACTGACAGATGCTCGGCGCATTACTTATCCGCTTCCTTTTCCAATTGGCTGACATACTGGCTGTCGATCAGATTATTGGCCGCCAGTTTGGCGACATTGGCATCTGATCGCCCAAGAAAATCTTTGACGACACGAACTCCCTCGACGGCGGGAGACGGCACGTCCTTATAGAGCGGCGCGTGGACGCGCCAGGTTTCTTCCAGTACCGCCTGATCTTTGATCTGCATGAACTGGGCGAGCCCTTTCATCGCCGCTTCCTTATTGGCCTTGTATAACCGCAGTCCTTTGCCCATGGCCGACAGCACTTTGTAAACTTCAGCGCCCTGGCGCTGTTGTGTGCCGCGCAAAACCACGAAGGAGGCGGCGGAAGACGGAATGCCGAGACTGGAGAGATCGACGAGTAAATTCAAACCCGCCTGCTTGGCGAGCAGCGTGAGCGGCGGGGCGACGAAGGTCGCCTGCACGATGCCGCTCTTGAGCGCGGCAAAACGCGAAGTCTGCGCGCCGATCTGGATCAGCGAGACATCTTTTTCCGCTGTCAAATTTAGTTTCTCTAAAACCGTGCGTGCGAGGAATTCCGTGTAGTCGCCCAGACGGTCGATGGCGAGTTTGGCGCCCTTCAACTCCGCCGCTGACTTGATCGCCGAATGGGTGATCAGCGTGAGCACTTCCTTGTCCATCACACCGCCGACGAACTTGACCTCGGCGCCCTGGCCGGCGGCGCGGATCGGACTCGCCGCGGCGACGATCATCATTTTGATATCGCCGGCGAGAAACGCCTGGGTGATCTGCGGGCCGCCGATGTAGACAAACTGTGGCTGGATGCCTTGCTGTTCAAGCAATCGTTGCTGCTGAATCAAACCGATGAAGCCGTAGGTGCCGCCGTTGGATGAGTATCCGATCGGAAAGTCGGCGAGCGGCGCCGCGGCATGGCTAGCAGCGCCGAAATGGCTGGATGCCAACAATACCGAGAGAGCGATGAGTTGATACATCGCGATCATGCTTTTTCCCCTCCAACGGACGGGCCCTCAATCAACAAGCCAAACATGGATTAGCCCGCCTTACTCCCGCCGGAGGGCCAGTCGGTGATGAACCGTTTGCATAGCCCATTCTGGCCGAGAATTTTCAACTGCAACGATTTTTTCGCCGCCGCCGTGGCCTTGGCTTGCAGCTCATCGGTGGTGGCGTATTTTTTCAACACGTAAACACCGAGATTGGCGTGGTCGCCTTCTTCCTCGGCGTGGTCTTCGAAAAACTTGACTAGCGACGGGTAGGGGTAGTACTTCACCGTCGCGTCGTACATGGCGTGTCCCTTGCGGGTGTTGGTGCGCTCGTTGCCGAAGTTATTGGCCGCGGCGACCTCGACGATGTGGCCGCGGGACAGCCAGTAGTAAAAATAGGGTGTGGTAAATTCCGGGATCAGCACGGCTTGGCGCATCTCTTCGGGGTCGCGCCCGAGTTCCTTGGCGAAGGCAACAAGGTACTCGGGGTGTCCGGCTTCCTCGTGCATGTAGGCGATATATTTTTGCTGCACGTCGACGTAGGGGCAGTGTTCAATCCAGGCCGCGAGAATATGCGGGATCTCGCGCAAGTAGGCATAGCGCTGCTTCATCAATTCGAAAACTTGGTCGATGCTCAGTTTGCCGCTGCACCAGGCTTCGAAATATATCGACCCCGAGGCTTCACGGCGCAGCGGTTCGAGCTCGCGGTCTAACCACTCGACAAACTCGTCACCGGATCTTGGCATGGCTTATCCTCCCAGCAGACGTTATCACTTAATTCCCAATTCTTTTTGCGCTTGATGGAGCAGAGTGAAATCCCGCACATCTGGTGCGGTTTTTGGCTTTATGCTCAGTGTTTCCCATTCATTGTCAGTGATCTCGCCGTTGCGGCTAAGGGTCAGCAGCAACAAATCGTAAGAACCCACCGCTGCCTCCTGGGATAGATGCAGCCACTTTGTCATCACCTCAGCGGTTTTAGTTTTGTTCTCGAAGATAAACCGATGCGACTTGAGCAGCGCGCGATTTAACTGCTTGATCGCTTGCGGTTTCTCCTTGAGCAGCCGGGTGGCGATTGCGATACCGGATAACGGCCGCGCCCGCTGCACATCTTGGGGACCCGCCAACGGGTTAAAGCCTAAACTCATCAGCTGCAAATGGTGCGGCGGCGCGATGGCGATGGCGTCGACGGCGCCAGCGCGCAGGGCTTGGATTCGCAACGCCTCGTTGCCCAAGCCAAGAAACGTGACGGCGCTCAGGTTCATGCCTTTATTGCGCAGCATCTCTTCGGCGCTGACATGGTCGACCGAAGTTAAATTAGTAACGCCAATTTTCTTATTGGTGAGATCTTGAATGCTTTTCAGTTCGGGCCGAGCCATCAAAAAGAAGGCGCCCTTGCGTACTGATACGAAGACAAATTTGAGCGGAAAGCCTTGGACAATCGCTTGCAGGGTATTATTAAAAGTCGTCGTGAAGTCGATGTCCCCGTTGGCAAGGGCGATGGGCGCCAGCCGTGGGTTGACTTGGATCAATTCCACGTCCAAGCCCTCTTCCTTGTAGAAGCCGTGCGCCATGGCTACTTGGAACGCAATGGACGTGCTCGGCGCCGAATAGGAGATTTTGATTTTTTGCAGCTGGCCATTGGCTTCCCGCGGTGCCAGCGACCAGAGGAGGCCGAGCGCGACAAGGATCCGAATCGAACGGGCGGTGGGCTTCGATGCACTCATGGGATCTTCCTCCGAAACGTTAAGATGCGCCGATTCGATCGATCAAACTATTTTATGCCGTGCCCATTTCTGCCTATTCATTTCCCTGGTCCCATTTCCCGTCTGAGTCGGTCGACAAATCGCAGATCGACAATCTCGTCAACGCTTAGTTTTGCGACCTTGGGATCGTTCTGTCCGAGGAAGTCCTTAACCATGCGGATCCCCGTGAGTGCTGGGGCGGGAATATCTTGAAAAATCTTCGCGTGACTGCGAAAGGTTTCATCGAGGGCTTCGGGGTCGTTGACCTTGAGAAATCGCGACAAACTGCGGATCGCTAACTCTCGATTGGTCTTGAAGGCGCGCAGCGCCCGCGTGATTGCGCGCATGACGCCGTAGACTTCTTTTTCCTGGCGTTCCGCCGAGGATTTCATAATGACGATGGAACCGGAGGTCGAAGGAAATCCTAGATCAGCCAAATCGATCAACGGCCGAAAACCAGCCTTCTTGGCGATCAAGGTCAGCGGCGGCGCCACGAAAGTCGATTGCACTTGGCCAGTGCGCAGCGCCGCGAACCGGCCGGTCTGGCCACCGATTTGCAGCAAGACGACATCCTTTTGCGCTTCCAAGCCGAAACGTTCGAGCACTTTGCGGGCGCGAAAGTCAGTATAATCACCGAGCCGGTCGATGGCCATGCGTGTGCCTTTGAGTTCAGCCGGTTTGGTGATCTTCGGGTCGGCGACGATGGTAATGTTCTCTTTGTCGGTGACGCCGCCGATAAAGCGCAGCTCCGCTCCTTGCGCCGCCGCGCGCACGGGACTTGCCCCGGCGACTAGGGCCATCTTAATATCGCCGGCGATCAAAGCTTGGGTGATTTGCGGGCCGCCAATGTAGACAAACACCGGGCGTATGCCCTCTTGTTCGAGAAGGCGCTGCTCTTCGATGAGCGAAATAAACGCATAGGTGCCGCCCAACGAAGAATAGCCGATGGGGAAGTCAACCTGCGCCGGCGCGTTCGGGACGTGAACGCAGTAAAACCAAAGGGAAACGGCAAAAAACAGTCTTGTCACCGAAATGATCCGCTGACTCACAATTGATTATCCTCTCTATCTTGTTAATGACTTTGGACCTAAGAGATCCCGTACAACCGCGCGGGGTTGTGCCAGAGAATTTGTTCTTTGACCTGATCCGAGATGTCGCTGCGTTTCCTGAATTTTGTTACTGAGTGAGGAAAATCACAGTCACCGTGGGGATAATCCGAGGCGAATAACAGCCGTTCAGCGCCCAATACTTCAACCGTATGGGATAAACCATCTTCATCAGGTTCGCAGGAGACATAACAGCTCTCGCTTCTGACATAGTCGCTGGGTTTTTTCGGCACGGCCGTGGGCTTATGCATCGCACGGGAATAATGATCGTCCATGCGCCACATCCAGTAGGGCAGCCAGGCGGCGCCGATTTCCAAAAAGACAAATTTGATTCTTGGATACTTCTCCATCACGCCGCCGCCAATCAAGGTCATAATGCCGATCATCAAGTTAAACGGCATGCCGACCATGTGGATGTAAAAGTAAGGGTCCTTGAATCTTTCCTGGCCGGGACTGTCGAAACAACCGGTGATCCAGTGCACGCCCACCGCGGCGCCGAGTTCGTTGGCTTCACGGAAAAACGGCTCAAAAAATGGATCATCGAGATTGCGCGGTCCGACCGTACCGGTTATCACGACGCCAACCAGGCCGAGATCTTTGATCGCTCGCCTTAGTTCCTTGGCCGCCTCTTGAGGATTTTGCAGCGGAACCGCGGCGATGCCTTTGACCCGACCATTGAAAGCTTGGGACTTCTCCTCGGTGTAGTTGTTGTAGGCACGGCACATGGCGGCAGCGAGCTCACCGTCGTCGAGATGCGACGCCATCGCCATAATATTCGGATAAGCGACCTGGATATCGATTCCTTCTTTGTCCAGGTCCTTTAAGCGGCCGGTAACATCATCAAGGCCTGGCGAATTGATCGCCATGTCGGGTTTGCCCTTCTTAAAAAGATAACCGTTGGGGGTGCCATGGCCAAAATTCCCCACCGGCCGCGGAAAGAGCTTGCCTTCGATCATCCAATATTGGACCTTGCCAACCAGCACGACTTTGGGCCCGCGATCGCGAAATTCTTTCTCCAAGTAACGCTCGAACAAATCATCAGGTTCATTAGCATGGCCATCGGCGTCGATAACTTGCTGCATGGATTGATCCTTTCACCTTGGCGGGCTAGGCGGCGTGATGGCTTTACGACAGGCCATAAAGCCGCGCGGCATTTTCCCACAGAATGCGTTCTTTTAACTCGTCGCTGATATCCTTACGCTGGCGCAACTTGGTGACAGAATATGGGAAGTCGCAATCGCCGTGCGGATAGTCGGAAGCAAAGATAATTCTTTCCGCGCCGAGTATGTTGGCGCTGTGGGCTAAACCTTCTTCGTCCGGTTCGCAGGAAACAAAACAACTTTCGCTCTTGACATAAGCGCTTGGCGGCCTGGGCAGTGTCGGCAGTTGGTGTGAGCTTGTCGTGTAATGATCGTCCATGCGCCACATCCAGTAGGGCAGCCAGCCAGCGCCGATTTCGAGAAACACAAATTTGATTCTTGGATACTTCTCCATCACACCGCCGCCGATCAGGGTCATGATGCCGATCATCAAATTAAACGGCATGCCGACCATGTGAATGTAGAAGTAGGGATCTTTGAAGCGCTCTTGCCCGGGACTGTCGAAGCAGCCAGTGATCCAGTGCACGCCGACGGCAGCGCCGAGCTCGTTGGCTTCACGGAAAAATGGCGTGAAATAGGGGTCGTCAAGATTTCTTTCGCCGACGATACCCGTGACTACCGTACCTACGAGTCCAAGATCTTTGATCGCGCGGCGCAGCTCTTTGGCAGCCTCCGTGGGATTCTGCAGCGCAACCACCGCGACTGGTTTGACCCGGCCGTTAAATGCTCGGGCTTTTTCCGCGGCGTAGTTGTTGTAAGCGCGACACATGGCGGCGGCGAGCTCGCCGTCGTCGAGATGCGACGCCATCGCCATGATGTTGGGATAAGCGACTTGGATGTCGATTCCTTCCTTGTCCAAGTCTTTGAGCCGGCCGGGCGCATCGTCGAGGGATTGAGTCATGGTCGCCATGCCTTTCTTGGCTAGATCGGTGCCGAAGTAACCACTTGCGCTGCCATGACCAAGGTTGCCGACCGGCCGCGGCAGAAATTTGCCTTCAACCATCCAGTATTCGATGTTGCCGACGGGGACGATTTTCGGGCCACGATCACGGAATCCACTTTCCAGGTATCGGTCAAAGAGATCGCGGGGTTCGTTACAGTGTCCGTCGCCGTCGATGACCATTGGAGTCGCGCCTTACTTCAGGCCCAATTCTTTTTGCGCTTCGATCAATAAGGAACGGTCGGCAATCTGCGTGAGCGGGAACTTCTTGTCAAGCTTCGCTCTCGTCAGCGCTTCGTCAAGCGCTGCTTGCAGCGCGTCGTTGGTCATGGTGCCGTCTTGGCTGTATGCCGGGAAATAGCCTTCGAACATGCCCGCCGCAGTTTCCCGGTCCGAGCGCGAGTAGGCGGCCAGTATGTCGATGGATTCCCTTTTATTATTTTGGATAAAGCGCAACGCCTCAATGGTCGCTTTGATCGTGCGCTTGGCTTGATCGGCCGACTGCTGGATTTTTTTATCCGTGACGATTACCGCGTTCTGCGGCAAATTGGTAAAATCCTTGGCCCACGCGATGACTTTATAATTTTTCTTCGCGCCCCAAATGTTCAACGGCGGTCCGCCGATCACCGCCTCGACGCGGCCAGCGTCCAGCGAGGCGATGCGACCGTTATCGTCGCCGGATGGAATCAGATTGACATCCTTGCCAGGTACCAAACCGAAACGACGCGCCATGACATCGGCGACCATGTGGGTGGTGCTGCCGAAGTAACTGATGCCGATGTTTTTGTTGCGCAGATCGGCGACTTGTTGGAT
>SHYW01000148.1 GCA_009692615.1 Deltaproteobacteria bacterium
AAAACGACGCACACACTTCGCCTATATCGAACCAACTCCAACAAGGTGGGGTTCCGCTATGGCCAGGTTTCTAACTTACGACCTCAACCCAACGCACTACCCTGACATAATCGCGTTGCTGTTAACATGACATATTGACGTTGCCACGATAGTTTGCTTTTTACTGGCCAAAACCGCTGGCTTGAACGCCCTACCCCAATATTGCATAGTGAACGGCATGTTAGTCGACGCGCTCAAACGGCCGGTCAAAGACCTGCGCATCTCGGTCACCGACCGGTGCAACTTCCGCTGCACCTATTGCATGCCACAGGATGAGTACGAGTGGATCGACAAAAAAGAAATTTTGACATTCGAAGAGATCACTCGGTTAGCGCGGATATTCGTTCAATTCGGTGTGGAAAAAATTAGATTAACCGGCGGCGAACCTCTGGTGCGCCATGATTTAAACCTGCTGATCGAGAAACTAGCGCCGCTCGCAGGTCTCAAGGATCTGTGTCTGACGACCAACGGCGCGCTGCTCGCCGATAGAATTCAATCTCTCAAGCAAGCGGGCTTGAAGCGGGTCAACGTTAGCATCGATACCTTGGACGGTGACAAATTCAAACGCATGACCAAGCGCGGCGACCTGAGCAAAGTGCTCGACGGCATCTTTGCCGCCAAAGCGGCCGGGTTGGCGCCGATCAAGTTAAACGCGGTCGTCGAGCGCGGCGTCAACGACGACGATATTTTGCCGTTAGTCGAGTTCTGCCGCGACAATGGTTTCGCCATGCGCTTCATCGAGTACATGGACGTCGGCAACGCCAACAACTGGACCTCGGCCAAACTGGTGTCGAAGAAACAAATCATCGAAACCATCAACGCGCGCTATCCGCTAAGGGAAATCGGCCGCGACCAAGGCAGCGCGCCGTCGGTGGATTACGAATTCATCGACGGCAAGGGCGACATCGGCGTGATCGCGTCGGTGACCGAGCCGTTCTGTTCGAGCTGCACCCGGGCGCGAGTGACGGCGGACGGCAAGATCGTCACCTGCCTGTTTTCCAATGTCGGCCACGACGTCAAAGCGCAGCTGCGCGGCGGCGCCTCCGACGCGGCGCTGGCCGAGTTCATCGCCAACATTTGGCACGGCCGCACCGACCGTTACTCGGCGGAGCGCTTGGCAGCGCTCAACTCGTCGACCTACGATCCCAAGAACCACCGCAAGATCGAAATGATTTCCCTCGGCGGCTAGCCCGGCGTAAGAAATCTCATGGTCAGAGCCGCGCGAAGAATCGCCTCATGATTGCGATTTTTCTGGCACGTGCGTGCTTGGCGCTGCCGTTGGCATCGGCGAATAGCTGCTGCGGCTGATTAGCTTGGGCAAGACTGCATGAACTTTTCACTCTCGCGCGACGGCTGGCTGCTGTTTGCCAGCTGCGGCGTGCGCTCGTTAGCCTACGGTTTTCTCTCGGTCATTCTCGGGCTCTATCTTGACGCCATTGGTTTGAATACGACGGCGATCGGTTGGATTTTCACCGCGGCGTTGGCGGGCGGCGCGTTGATGACGATTGTCATTACCGCCATCGCCGACAGCTTCGGCAGAAAATTACTCCTGATTGTTGGCGCGCTCATGATGGCCGCGGCCGGCTGCGTATTCGCCGTCAGCAATAATCCAATTTTGCTCGCCCTGGCGGCGATCTTCGGCACCATCAGCCCGTCGGGAAAAGAAGTTGGGCCGTTTCTTTCCCTCGAACAAGCGATCCTGCCGCAGACTACCGAGGATCGCCAGCGCACGGCGGTCTTCTCCGCTTACAATCTAGTTGGCTCCTTCGCCGGTGCCATCGGCGCGTTAGCGGTGAGCCTGCCGTCCTTATTCTCATTGACGGCAATCGCCGGTTACCGCTTTTTGATTTGGGGTTACGTCGCTTCGGCGATTCTACTTGCGCTCTTGTTCACGCTGCTGTCGCCTCAGGTGGAAGCGAAAGAGAAAATCGCGTCGACGACACCCAAGGTCGGCTTGCACAAATCCCGTGCCATCGTCGCCAAACTCGCCGGCCTCTTTGCGCTTGACGCCTTCGCCGGCGCGTTCATCGTTCAGAGCATCGTCGCCTACTGGTTTTATCTGCGCTACCAAACCGATTTGAAGGCGCTGGGCGGGATCTTTTTCGGAACGAATATTTTCGCCGCCCTCTCCTTTCTCGCCGCTCCGGCCATGGCGCGCCGCTTCGGTTTGTTAAACACCATGGTGTTCACGCACCTGCCGTCGAATATTCTAATTCTGTTGGTGCCGCTGATGCCAAACGTTGAACTGGCCACGGCGGTTTTACTGCTACGGTATTCGCTGTCGCAAATGGACGTGCCGACGCGCCAGTCTTACACGATGGCCGTCGTCGACGCCGACGAACGCGCAGCCGCAGCCGGCGTTAGGGTTGCCGTTCTTGCTCGCTGGTGGGATTAAGATTGTTTACGATCTGTGGATCTTCGCTGTGTTCCGGCATGTGAAGCCGCCGGAGGAGAAAGCGTAGCGCGTAGATTTATTCGCAGCGCGCGACCGCTTCCTGTATGGTTCGTTCGATGAAGCCTTTTATCGAAGTCCTCTCCGTCGCCCTGCGTCTCGGTCTCACCTCTTTCGGCGGGCCGATCGCGCATCTTGGTTATTTTCGCGATGAGTATGTGGTGCGACGTAAGTGGCTTGATGAGAAAAGTTACGCTGACTTGGTGGCGCTGTGTCAATTTCTTCCTGGGCCGGCGAGTAGTCAGGTGGGGATGGCGATTGGCATTTCACGCGCTGGCTTGCCGGGCGCTTTGGCGGCTTGGCTTGGCTTTACTTTGCCGTCGGCGCTGTTGCTGGTCGCGTTTGCGTTTGGTGTGAATGCGGTCGGCACCGCGGCGGCTGCCGGATGGTTGCACGGTTTGAAAATCGTTGCCGTCGCGGTGGTGGCGCAGGCGGTTTGGGGAATGGCGAAGTCACTTTGTCCGGATCGGCAGCGCGCGACGTTGGCGATTGTCGCGGCGATTGTCACGCTCAGTTGGCCAACTGCTGGCGGACAATTGCTTTCGATCGTTGCTGCCGGCGTCGTCGGTTGGTTCTTTCTTGCGCCGACGGCACTGAGTTTTCAAGTCCACGCGCAGTTTCCCGTGAGTAAGCGCGCCGGCGTGATCGCTTGGATTATTTTTTTCGCTCTGTTGCTGGGCCTGCCGCTGATTCGGCCATTGGCGCAGAGCCATTCGCTCGATGTCTTCGATAGTTTTTTCCGCGTCGGTTCGTTAGTTTTCGGTGGTGGCCATGTAGTCTTGCCACTGCTGCAATCTGAAGTCGTCGGCCCCGGTTGGATTACCAACGAACAATTCGTCGCCGGCTACGGCGCGACCCAAGCGGTGCCGGGGCCGTTGTTTACTTTCTCGGCGTATATCGGCGCGGTTATGAACGGTTGGAGCGGCGCGCTGTTGACGCTCGTTGCGATTTTTCTGCCGTCGTTCTTGCTGGTCGTCGGCGCGCTGCCGTTTTGGGATTCGCTACGCGCTAACTCTAAATTTCAATCCGCTTTGAGCGGCATCAACGCCGCGGTCGTCGGACTGCTTCTCGCCGCGCTTTATAAGCCGGTGTGGACTAGCGCGATACTCTCTCCCGTCGATTTCTCGCTCGGCTTGGTTGGCTTCGGTCTGTTGATGTTTTGGAAATGGCCGCCGTGGATCGTCGTGCTGTTGAGCGCTTTGGTGGGCGAAATACTGGCGCGTGTCTGACGCAAACTATTCCGTCAATAGTTTTACGCCGGCGACCGCCAGCACAATGCCGAGCAAGCGCCGAATCGTGATCGGCGTGGCATGTTTGGCGCCCCAGCGGGCGCCGATGAAACCGCCGACGAGCACGGCAAAGAGCAGTGGCAGCAATGTCCAGTCGATGAAACTGCCGCGGGCAAAGCGGCCGATCAAACCGGTCAGCGAATTTACCGCGATGAACGCCGCGGAAATTCCCGCCGTACCTTTGGCGTCTTGCCAGCCGAGCAGAATAAGCAGCGGACCCAAGTAAATCCCACCACCGACGCCGGTCAAGCCAGCGAGCATGCCGAGGCTTATGCCAATTACTGCGGCTAAGATCCAAAGCTTTGCGCCAGTCGGCCGTTCAATCGTTCGCGAGCGCGGATCGGGAAGAATTAAGCGTAACGCCGCGAGCAGCAGCGCGACGCCGACCAGCAGCATGAAGAAGCGCGACGAGGTCGCGATCATGCCGCCGACGAACGCCGCCGGCGCGGAGAATAGCAACAGGGTGCCGGCCAGCGGCGCGTCGAAGTGGCCGCTTTGGCGGAAGCGAAACCACGCTTGGCTCGACACTACGATGTTCATCAAGAGAATTGTCGCGGCGACTTCAGGCCGCAATTTGCCGGCGAGAGTCAGCAGCGCGATGTAGGCCGAGGCGCCGCCGTGGCCGACTGAAGAGTACAGCGCGGCGGCGGCGCCGATCGTAAGGGTGAGCAGGAGTTCATTCATTGCCGCAGGAACGCCAAAGTGATTTTATGCCACGGCGTTGAAGGCTTTGCGAATTGAGTTTACTTGGAACGGGACTCGATGGCGGCGTAAAGCGCGTCGTAAAGGAAGGACGCTTTGGCAACCGTGTCGTGATCGTCTTTAGCGGCGAGCGGAAATCCCTGGGAGATCAACTGCAGGCCGGCGGATTCGGCGGTTGAATTTATTTCTTCGGGAAAGTCGGCGCCGCGCACGATGCCGGCAATTTTTTGCAGCACGGGATTATTTGCGCAGTATTCATCGACCAGCGTTTCGAACGAACAGCGCCCTTTTTGATCTTTGTGCGGATAAGTTGCTCCCGGCGCGTCGAAGCCCTTCGCTGCCTGTTGTATTTGTACTTGCGCCACTTGATCGGGCTCGACGAAAATAAATTCCGCTTGCGGATCGATGAAGCGGCGGATCAACCAGGCGGTGGCGACGCGGTTCACCCGAATACTTTTGCGCGTGACCCACTTCATAGAACATTCTCAGTGTAAAAGCGGCCAGAGAATCAAGCCGAGCAGTCCGGAGACAGAGACGATCACCGGCTCGGGAATTTTATAACGCCAGAGCACGGTGAAGCTGAGCGCCGCGATGATCGATGTCGGCCAATCGGTGATGGCGCGGCCGGCGAGCACTATGACCGCGCCGGTGATGGCGCCGGTGGCCGCGGCTGTGGCGCCATCGACGAAGGCTTTTAACTGCGGATTGTCGCGGTGGCGTTTGAACCAGGGCGCGGGAACGATGGTGAAAATATAAACCGGCAGGAAGATACCGATGGCGGCCATCACCGATCCGGCGAAACCGGCGTTGCGGGCGAGATAGCCGATAAAGGCAACCGTTATCACCACCGGCCCCGGGGTAATCATGGCCACGGCCACGGCGTCGAGAAACTCGTGATCGGTCAACCAGTCAAATTGCTGCACCACGCCTTGCTGCAAGAACGGAATGATCGCTAGGCCGCTGCCGAAAACAAACGCGCCGGCTTTGGTGAAGAATAAAAGTATTTGCACGAGTACGCTGCCGGAATTCGCCGCGCTGCCGGATTGGCGCAGCCAAGCTTCCAGCGCCCAGATCATTAACCCCAAAGCTATGGCGCCGAGCGCCATCAGTATCGCTGGTTTCAACCCCGGCCAGGCGCGCACGAGCAGAACGATGACGCCGGCTAATATAAAAAATTCCGCCAGCTCGGCCTGGGCTAACACCGTGACGGCAGTAAGCACGACGAAAATTCCCCAGAGCAGCGGGTCGCGCTTATTCGTGCCGCGTGCAAGTTTATAGGCGGCGATGGCGATGATCGCAATTACGGTCGCGCCGATGGCGTAGAACAACGCTTGCATCCACCACAGCCCGCCGTAGGCGACGTAGACGATGGAGATGCCGACCACCATTAGAAACGACGGCAGCACGAAGGCGATGCCGGCCAAGGTCGCACCGGCGATGCCGGCTTCGAAATAGCCGATGGCGATGGCGACTTGGGCGGCGAGCGGCCCCGGCATGATCTGCGCCAGAGCCAAGGATAACTTGTATGTGTCTTCCGTAATGCAGCTGCGTTTCTCGACCAGATCGCGGCGCATGAAGCCGACCAACGCCACCGGACCGCCGAAGCCGAAGGCGCCGAGGTAGAGAAAGTAGCGGACGAGTTCTGCAAGGCTCATGGCGTCGGGTAATAGCACAGGCCCGCTGGACAAAGCCAGGGGCGAGTGGAAGAATTGCGCCGGATTCGATATAGAAATTTCTGAGGAGTTCGCAGCATGCTGAAAGTCATACCTGTTGAAGAAGCGATTGGATTGCCGTTGGCTCACGACATCACCGAGATCATCCCTGGCAAACATAAAGGGCCGGCGTTTCGCCGCGGCCATATCATTCGTCCAGAAGACGTTTCGAAACTTTTGGATGTCGGCAAGGCGAATATTTATGTTATGGAATTGGCGAAGGACGAACTTCACGAAGAAGACGCGGCGCGCCGGTTGGCGAAAGCGGCGGCGGGAGCGAATTTAAAGCTAACCGATCCGAGCGAAGGCAGAGTTAATTTGGTCGCGACCATTTCTGGTTTGCTGAAGATCGACACCGACCTGCTTTACCGTTTCAATTCCTTGGGCGATCTCATGCTGGCGACGTTGCCGGGAGATCGCTTCGTCAAGGAAGGCACAGTCGTGGCTGGCACGCGGACGATTCCAGTCTTAGTGAAAGAAGAGTTGGTGCAAAAAGCCGAAGCGCTGTGCAAAGACAAGCCTATCGCGACGATATTGCCGATGCCGGCGAAAAAAATTCATTTAGTGGTGACCGGCAGCGAGGTTCTAACCGGACGGATCAAAGACGGCTTCGGGCCGGTGGTGAGCAAAAAAGTCGGTGAGTTGGGATCGACCGTCGAATCGGTGAAATTCGCGCCGGACGATCCCGACGTAATCGGCGGCATGATCAAGGACGCCAAACAGGCGGGCGCCGACGTTATTCTTGTCAGCGGCGGCATGTCGGTCGATCCCGACGACAAATCGCCCGAAGGGATTCGCCGCAGTGGCGCCAAGGTCGAGACCCACGGCTTTCCAATATTGCCCGGCTCGATGTTCTTGATGGCTTATCTCGGCGACACGCCGGTGATGGGCTTGTCCGGCTGCGTGTTGCACGATCCATTCACCGCCTTCGATGCGCTGCTGCCGCGCTTGATCGCCGGGGAAAAAATCACCCGCGCCGATATCATGGCGATGGGCCATGGCGGGTTGGCTAAGAAGCATGACCATTAAAAATAGTTTTGAGTTTTTAGTGATTAGTTTTTAATTGAGGAGGACTTCGTCGTGGATATATTGAGATCTTTGAAGGAACGGTGCGATCCGAAAAATGCCGCGTTGATCGTCGTCGACGTGCAAAATGATTTTGTCAGTTGCGAGGGCAGTGCGGGTAAGCGCGGCGAGGATTGTAGCGCGGCGCTGGCGATGGTGCCGAATTTGCTCCGCCTGATCGACGAGGCGCGGCGCATTGGGCTGACGATCGTTTACATTCGCACCACTCACAGCGAGTGGACCGACACGCCGTCGTGGATTTATCGCACTTCGCAAAAAGGCGGACTCAGCACCTGCCGCGAGGGAACTTGGGGCGCGGAATTCTACGAAGGCATTTCACCGTTGCCCACCGAGCGGGTGGTGATCAAGCATCGCTACAGCGCCTTTATCAACACGGATCTCAACACCGTGCTCAAGGCGCGCAACATTCAGAGCGTGCTGGTTTGCGGCGTGGCGACCAACGTTTGCGTCGAGACCACGGCGCGCGACGCCTATATGTTCGATTACTACGTGACGATGATCGACGACTGTTCGGCGGCGTACGAAGCCAAGCTTCATCTCAGCACGTTAGACAACATGCGCCGCCATTTCGGCCTGGTCGCGTCATCCACGGAGATCATCGATAGCTGGCACGATTTGCCGGCCAAGCGCGGTTTGTAACTCGCAAGAAAGTTTTCAGCGCACAATAAAAAGCCCGGTAGATTATCTACCGGGCTTTTTTGCTTTTAGGTTGGTAAGCGAATTACTTCATCATGTCGGCGTTGATTCGCTCCAGCGCTTCGAGGGGCGGTTGGAGAACGTCTTGGCCGAGCTCCGACAGCGGCAGGTCGCAGAGATTCAATTCTTCGGCGAACTCTTTGCGGTTCGGGTTGTAATAAATCAAGCCGGTCAAAAATTTGCCTTCGGCGATGGCGCCATGGATCGCTTGAATCGCCGCCGCCTTGTTGGTTGGATCATAGCCCTTGCCGAGCTTGTGCAGAACGATGCGCGAGCCGTCGTGCATTTCGACTTCGTGATCGGTGCCCTCGTCGTAGTCCGCTTCGATATTTTCATAGGGCGGGATGAAGTCGAGGTCATGAATCGGATCGAGATGACCTTTGACGTACTTCAAACTTTTGGTTGAACCTTCATGGTTGTTAAACGTTACGCAGGGGCTGATGACATCGAGAATCGCGCTGCCTTTGTGCGCCAGCGCGCCTTGGACCAGCGGCGTCAACTGTTTGCGGTCGCCGGAAAAACTCCGAGCGATATAGGTGGCGCCGAGGGTAATCGCCAACTCGGCTAGATCGATGGCCGGAATGTCGTTGACCTTGCCGCCCTTCATCACCGAGCCGACGTCGGCGGTGGCCGAGAATTGCCCCTTGGTCAAACCGTAGACGCCGTTGTTCTCGATAATATAGGTGATGTTCACGTTGCGCCGCATCATGTGGCAGAAGTTGCCGAGACCGATGGCCGAAGTGTCGCCGTCACCGGACACGCCGATAGGCAATAACGTGTGGTTCGCCAGGTTGGCGCCGGTGGCCACCGCCGACATGCGGCCGTGTACGGCGTTGAAGCCGAATGACTGGCTCAAAAAATATGCCGGTGTCTTTGACGAACAGCCGATGCCGCTGAGCTTGACGACTTTGCGCGGGTCGATGCTGCTTTCGTAGTAAGCCCGCTGCACCGACGCCGAGATCGCGTCGTGGCCGCAGCCCTTGCACATGGTCGACGGGGCGCCGTCGTAATCTTTTTCGGTTAAATTGAGTTTGTTGAGTTTTGCTTCTGCCATGTTCTTGTCCGTCCTTAAGCGGTTTTCGCGGTTTGCGCCGCTTCGAAAATCTGTTTGACGACCTCGCCGGCGCTCACCGGTAGACCATTGTAAACCAAGATGCTGGTGATCTTGGCGCCCAACAAAGGATTCTCATCCTTGATGATCGCCGCCATCTGGGCGTCGCGGTTCTGCTCGACCAAATAAATCGTGTCATGCTCGGCGAGAAAATCCATCACTTCGCTGGTCAACGGCAGGGCGCGGATCAACATGTGGTTGGTCTTCAAACCCGAAGCGCGCAAGCGATCGCGCGCTTCGCGCACCGGCTCGTAGCTCGAGCCGTAACAAATGATGCCGGTCTTGACGCCTTTTTCTTTTTCGATGATCGGCTTGGGCACGAACTTGCGCGAGGTGTCAAATTTTTTGCGCAGCCGATCGAGAATATATTTATAGTCATGCTCGTCTTCGGAATATTTGGCGTCGGCGTCGTGGCCGGAGCCGCGGGTGAAGTACGAAGCCATGCGATTCTGATTGCCCGGCACAGTGCGATAGGGAATGCCGTCGCCGTCTTGGTCGAAGTAGCGGCGAAATTTCTTGCCGGCTTTGGTCCATTCATCCAAATCTTGTGAACTCAAGCGCTTACCCTGATCAAAGACTTCTTCGTTCAACTTGAGCGGTTCCGACGACCACATGTTCATGCCGAGGTCGAGATCCATGGCGACGAAAACCGGAGTTTGAAAGCGATCGGCGTAGTTAAAACTCTGGCGCGCCAGGTCGAAACAAGAATTCACGTCGTGTGGAATCAAAATCATGTGGCGAGTGTCGCCGTGGGAGGCGTTGTACATGAGCGAGATGTCGGCTTGTTGGGTTCTGGTCGGCAAACCAGTTGACGGCCCGCCGCGCTGGATGATGAAGAAGACGCAGGGAATCTCGGCGAAATAAGCGAGGCCGATGGACTCGTTCATCAGCGAGACGCCGGGCCCCGAAGTTGAAGTCATGGCGCGTGCGCCGGCCCAGCCGGCACCGACAACCATGCCTGCCGAGGCGATCTCGTCTTCCGCTTGGACGATGGCGTAGGCTTTTTTGCCGTCGATCTGCTTACGTAGGCGGGGCAGATAATATTCCATCGATTCGGCCAAGGAACTCGACGGCGTGATCGGATACCAGCAAATAACCGACGCGCCGCCGTAAATGGCGCCCAGCGCCGCCGCGGTGTTGCCTTCGGTGATGAT